>NZ_CP072392.1:201558-451558 GCF_017742835.1 Aquabacter sp. L1I39 | reverse complement strand
TTCCAGACCTCCGACGACGGCCTCGTCGACTATTATGATGAGGACGGCAAGAGCGCGAAGAAATTCCTGGTCCGCAAGCCCATGGCCGGTGGCATCATGCGCTCGCCCTTCGGCTATCGCCGCCACCCCATCCTCGGCTATTCTAAGCTGCACACCGGCGTCGACTGGTCGGACGCTGTGGGCACGCCGATCTTTGCGGCCGGTAATGGCACGGTCATTTATGCGGACTGGAAGTCCGGCTATGGCCGGCACACGGAAATCCAGCACGCCAATGGCTATGTGACCACCTATTCCCACCAGTCCGGCTTCGCCAAGGGGCTACGGGTGGGCCAGCAGGTGCGCCAGGGCCAGGTGATCGGTTATCTTGGATCTTCGGGCCTCTCCACCGGACCGCATCTGCATTACGAAGTGAAGATCAACGGCTCGTTCGTCGATCCCATGCGCATCAAGCTGCCGCGCGGCCGGGCGCTGGATGGGCGGTTCCTGGCGGAGTTCCGCAAGGAGAAGGATCGCATCGAAGCCCTGCTCAGCCACGCCCCCGTGGCGCCGAAGGTGGCGTCCGCCAGCAGCACCTCCAGTCGCTGACCAGATCCGGCGGCGCCTCGCCTCCTGCGGCTCCGCAAATGCAACGTATAAAGGCCCCCCTCGACGTTCAGGGAACGCTGAAGGGGCCTTTTCTTGTTCTTGTTGCGATGGCTGATGGCGGACCCACCGGCTCGGCCCCTCCCTTTCCGGGGCGATGACGCCCGCGCGCCCTTCGCCCCCTCCCCTTACGAACCGCGCGTCGTCCCACGGCTGGCATAACGCTCGGCCCAGCGGGCGAGGCGAACGAAGGGCAGACCCAGCAGCAGATAGACCGCCGCCACCAGGATGCCGGTGCCGAAATAATCGTAATAGGTGGTGGAGATCATCTCGTAGGTCTTGGTCAGCTCCACCAGGGAAATGACCGAGACGAGGGACGAGTCCTTGATCAACGAGATGAAGTCGTTGGTGGTGGGCGGCAGCACAATGCGCGCAGCCTGGGGGATCACCACGTGGCGCAGGGACTGGCGCTCGGTCATGTTGAGCGCGACCGCCGCCTCCATCTGGGTGCGGGGAATGGCGAGGAGCCCGGCGCGGTAATTCTCCGCCTCATAGGCCGCATAATTGAAGCCCAGTGCCAGCACGCCGGCCACGAACGGCTCCAGTTGGAGACCAATCTTGGGCAGGCCATAATAGATGAACAGCACCTGTATGAGCAGCGGGGTGCCACGCACCACCTCAATGTAAAGCTGGGCGAGCCGATCCAGCAACGTGCCGCCATAGACCCGGCACAAGGCCAGCGTCGCGCCGAAGCCCACCGCGATCAGCATGGCCAGCATGGAGATTTCCATGGTCATGACCGCTGCCCGTCCCAATTGCGGCAGGAAGCGCATGTAGCGCTCCATTTGGGCGATGAAACCCTGGGGCTGGGTCTCTTCCACATACCGATTATAGGCCACGGGCTGAGCCTGCATCGGCCGGTCGTCGCCGGTTACCTGGGCCATCATGGGGGTCCAGATGCCCCAGCGGTCCAGGATCTGGCGCATGGAGCCGTCCTGCTGCATCTGCGACAGCGCCTGGTTGATCTCGCCCAACAGCTTGGGATCGGCGCCCTTCTTCACCGCGATGCCATATTCGATCCGGCCCACCGGACCGCCGGTGAACTGCAATTCGCCGTCGGGCTGGGCGTAATAGACCGCGATCGGGAAATCCATCACGGTCGCGTCGATGCGCTTCAGCTTGAGATCGGAATAGGCGTCGATCTCCTCCTCGTAGCTGCGCACGTCGATGCCGCCGAATTGCCGCAGCACCCGCTCCATCTGGCCCGCCTTGAGCGTGCCCACCTTCTTGCCGCGCAGGGCGGCGAGGTCCGCGACCTCGGGATCGCCCCGGCGGATCACGATTTGGCCGTAGGTGACGTAATAAGGGATGGAGAAATCCGCCGCCGCCTGATGCTCGGGGGTGATTTCCAGGCCGTTGATAACCGCGTCATAAAGCCCGGCATCAAGGCCGGGGATGAGGTTCGACCAGTCGTTCTGCACGAATTGCGGGGTGCGGCCCATCTTGGGGGCGAGGACATTCATGATGTCCACCTCGAATCCCTCAATAAGGTTCGGGTCCGCCGGATCGGTGAAAGTGTAGGGCGCGCCGGAGGTGGCATCGCCGCCATACTTCAATGGCGGATTGACCGCCTTGGCAGGCGTCTGGGCGAGGGCCGGAACGGCGGCGGCAAGGAAAGCGAGCAGGACGAGAAGCAGGCGCATGGCGGTCCCCGGAGCAAGGCGGCGGGCGGGATGCTGAACTGGGGCGGAAGGATCGGTGGCCGGCGCAGGCCGGGCCGCCGGCGTCACACGAAGCGGCGGAGGAACTGGCGCGTGCGCGGATCCTTGGGGTTCTCGAAGATCTCGTCTTCGTCGGAGATCTCCACGATCTCCCCCTTCTCCATGAAGATGATGTAGTCGGACGCATCGCGGGCGAAGCGCATTTCGTGGGTGACGACGATCTGCGTCATCCCCTCCGCGTCCAACTCCTTCATGACGTCCAGCACCTCGTCCACGAGGCCGGGATCGAGCGCGGAAGTGGGCTCGTCATAGAGCATGATCTTGGGTGCCATGGCGAGGGCGCGGGCGATGGCGCCGCGCTGTTGCTGGCCGCCGGACAGGTTGATGGGGTAGCGGTCCATCTGCTCGAACAGGCCCACCTTCTTCAGAAGGCGTTCGGCATTGGCGGCCGCTTCGTCCCGGCCCACACCCTTCACCACCATGGGGGCGAGCATGACGTTCTGGTGCAGGGTCTTATGGGGGAAGAGATTGAAGCTCTGGAACACCATGCCCACATTCTTGCGCAGGCGATGGGCGGCTTCCGCGAAGCTCTCGGACGAGACGGCCGGCTTCTTCTCCATCCGCACGCCGCAGGCTTCAACGGCGCCGGAATCGATGGTCTCAAGGCCGTTGAGGCAGCGCAGCAAGGTGGACTTGCCGCAGCCGGAGGGGCCGATCATCGAGACAAGGTCACCCTCCTCGATGTTAAAGCTCACGCCCTTGAGGATCTGCACCGCACCGAACGACTTGCGAACGTCCTCGACCTTGAGGATCGGCTGCATCGTATTGTCCCCCCACGGCGCACCCTGCCGCCCGTATCAAACGTGCCTAAAGGGCAGGTATGACATTGAGGTGACAGGGTTTTCGTGGAGAGACAGCCGCCAGCTCAGGCGGGGCGCACCTCGAACACGCAGTGGTCGTGGCCTTCGGCGGCACACTGCACTTCTTCCGCCACAAGGGTACGGGGCATGCCGTCCTGCTCGCAGACGAATTCCATGGCGCCCTTCAACCAGGGCGCGAACATGTAGCACAGGCGCCGGCCGGCCTTCCGGCTCTCATCGGTGATGAAGGAGGAATGGTCGAGGCGAATGGTGGCGGTGCCAGCGGCGGGATCGGCAGCTACAATGGTGAAGCGGCCCCATCCCCGCTGGGACAGGCGCTTCATGTAATGGGCAAACACGTCGAGGCCGGACAGGCCATAGACCTCGCTCTGCTTCTTGCACCACACATAGGCCGAGGTGCGCCCCGCCGGCGCCAGCGCGGCATCCAGCCCCTCCGCGCCCAGCGCCGCTTCCAGGGCGAAATGGTTGTTGTTGTAGAAGTGCTGCGGCACCAGGATCATGGGCATCTTGTCCACGAACCACTGGCCGGTGGCCGGGTCCACATCGATCTCGATTTCGGGCTTCGCCATTCTCACGTCTCGCTTGGGAAGTTGAAAAACGCCCCGTCCCGCACCGCCAGCGAAGCCGGGCGGCGCGGAGGAGGCCGGCGGGCAGGGGCGACCCTGGGCGGGGCCGAGGACGCGCGATGGGCGCGCCCCCGTTCAGGGCACATCAGGCGCGCCAGACATCCTTGAGCAGCTGCAGCCAGTTGCCGCCCATCACCTTTTCGATGCGCGCCTCGCTCCAGCCGCGCTTTTCCATGGCCGCGGTGAGGTTGGGGAAATCGGCGATCTCGCGGAAGCCTTCCGGATTGATGACGGCGCCGAAGTCGGTGAGCTTGCGGCCATAGCCCTTGTCGTGGGTGATCCAATCGAAGAAGGGCTTGCTATAGCCCTGGGTGAAGTCTGTGCCCACCCCGACCTTGTCCTCGCCGACGAGGTTCATGACATAGTCCATCGCCGCCACATAATCGTCGATCGTGGAATTGGGGCCCTTCTCAAGGAAGGGAGGGAACATGGTGACGCCGACAAAGCCGTCCTTTTCCGCAATGAAGCGCAATTGCTCGTCACTCTTGTTGCGCGGATGGGCTTTCAGCCCCGCCGGCAGGCAGTGGGAATAGGCGACACGCTGCTTGGAGGCGACGATGGTGTCGTGGGAGGTCTTCTGCCCCACATGGGAGAGATCACACAGAATGCCCAGGCGGTTCATTTCAGCCACCACGTCGTGGCCAAAGTCCGACAGCCCGCTGTCGGTGCTCTCATAGCAACCGGAGCCCACGAAATTCTGCGTGTTGTAGGTCATCTGGATGATACGCACGCCGAGCTCATGGAAAAGCTCCAGGTAGCCGATCTGGTCCTCGATGCCCGACGTGTTCTGCCAGCCCAGAATGATGCCGGTCTTATTTTCGGCCTTGGCTTTGAGGATGTCTTTGGTGGTGTAGACCTGCGAGATGAGATCCGCATGCTCGCGGAACCAGGTCTTCCACTTCGCCACGTTGCGCATCGTCTCGGAGAAGCCTTCCCACACGCAGCAGGTGCAGTTGGCGGCGGTGATGCCGCCCTTGCGCATCTCCTTGAAAAGGTCCGGGCCGAAATCGGAAATGATGAGGCCGTCAATGACGACGAGCCGATCGTGCAGGTTGCTCACTTCGTGCTTCCTTTTGCGCGGGCCGGTCTCAAGGCGGCCCTTTCACTTCGGATGGGGTCCCGCCGGAGCGGCGCCCCTTGGGTCAAACAGGAACGAGGACACCCGCCTGCGCCTGCCAGTGCGCGGTCACGCGCTGGCCCTTCTGCAAGGCCGGAGGCCCCCCCACGGCGGGCGCGGGCTGGCGGGCGATGAGGGTGAGCCCGGTGGCGGTCTTCAGGCGATAGTCAATCACGAGGCCCCGATAGGTGGCCGCCTCGATCTCCACGTCCAGGCGGTTGGCAGCTTCGCTCGCCTCCCCGGCAACGCTGTCGAGGGCGATGCGCTCGGGACGCAAGGCGAAGGCGAGCGCCGCGCCCGGGACAGGGGGTGGCGGCACCGCGATCACCTCGCCGCCCCCCAGGCGGAACCGGCCATCGGCCGTGGTCTCGCCCTTGAAGAGGTTGGTCACACCCATGAACTGCGCCACGAAATGGGAGCGGGGCGTCTCGAACACCGTGTCCGGGGTGCCATCCTGCTCAATGCGCCCTGCTTGCATCACAACCACGCGGTCCGCAACGGACAGAGCCTCGTCCTGGTCGTGGGTGACGAAGATGGTGGTGATGCCCAGGGAGCGCTGGATCTCCCGGATCTCGTCCTTCATCTCCGCCCGCAACTGGGCATCAAGATTGGACAAGGGCTCGTCGAGCAGAAGCACGTCCGGCTCGATGACCAGCGCGCGCGCCAGCGCCACGCGCTGCTGCTGGCCGCCGGACAATTGCTTCGGCAGGCGCGCGGCGAGATGGCCAAGACGCACCCGGTCGAGCGCCGCCTTCACGCGCGCCTCGCGCTCGGCCTTGGCGACCTTGCGCATTTCGAGGCCGAAGGCCACGTTCTCGGCGACGCTCATATGGGGAAAGAGCGCGTAGTTCTGGAAGCCGAAGCCCATGTTGCGCTTGAAGGGCGGCAAGGCGGTGACATCCCGCCCGCCCACCAGGATGCGCCCCTCGGTGACCGGGATGAAGCCACCGATCATCCGCAGCGTGGTGGTCTTGCCGCAGCCGGACGGCCCCAGCAGCGCCACCAATTCCCCTTCCTTGATGGCGAGGGAGACATGGTCCACCGCGACCATGGCCTCATAGCGCTTCACCACCGATTGCAGCACCACATCCGACATGGGTCGCCTCCCTCAGAAGGCCCGGCTCAGCCGGGCATAGCGGTCGCTGATGATCAGGAGCGCGCCGATGATCAGGATCTGTACGCTCGCCACCGCCGCGACGGTGGAATCCAGGTTCCATTCCAAATAATTGACCAACGCGATCTGGAGCGTGGTGCGGCCCGGCCCCACCAGGAAGATGGATTTTTCCAGATCGATGAAGGAAATCACGAACGAGAATAGAGCCGCCGCCACCACTCCCGGCTTGATGACCGGCAGCGTGACCCGCCGGAACACCGTGAAGGGCGAAGCGCCAAGGCTGGCCGCCGCCTCCTCGATGGAGGCGTTCGCGCCCACTAAGGCGGCGGTCACGAGCCGTACCGTCCAGGGCAAGGCGATGAGGGTGTGGGCGATGAGAAGGCCGGGCAACGTGCCGGCAATCTGCACGTCCAGCAGCACCTCGGCTTCGAGGTAGAAGATGAAGAGCGCCGCCCCGCCCACGATGCCCGGCACGATCATGGGCGCCAGCAGAAGCGTCTGGATCGCCTCGCGGCCAAAGAACCGATAGCGCACCAAAGCAAGGCTCGCCGGCACACCCAGCAGGAGCGAGAAAAAGGCGGCGCACGCGGCGGTCTGGACCGAGGTGATGAAGCCGTCCCGGAACGCGTCCATGGACCAGGCCCGCGCATACCAGGAGAGTGTATAGCCGTCCGGCGGGAAGGCGAGGATGCGGTTGGAGAAGAAGCTCACCCACACGATGGCGACGAGCGGCAGCAGGATGAAGGCCATCACCAGGGTGGAGAGCACGCCGTAAAGGCGGGCGACCTGAGCGGGGTTCATAAGCGCGCCCTCCTCACTCGGACCAGCGGCGATAGCGCCGCTGAACCAGGACGTTGGCGGTGGTGGTCAGAACCAGCGTCACCGCCATCAGCACAAAGGCCAATGCCGCGCCGAACGGCCAGTTCATGGCTTTCGCCACCTGCTGGTAGACGGTGGGCGCCATCATGTGGAATTGCGGGCCGCCGATGAGCACGGGCGTCGCATAGGCGTTCATGGACAGGATGAAGCACAGCATGGTGCCCGCCAGGATGCCCGGCAGCGCCAGCGGCAACACCACCCGCCACAGCGTCGTACCATGGCTCGCGCCAAGGGAAGACGCCGCATCCTCCAGGTTGCGGTCGATGCCCTCCAGGATGCTCTGCAGCGTCACGATCATGAAGGGCAGGAGCACCGAGACGAGGCCGATCACCACGGCGGTGGGCGTGTACATGATCCGCGCCGGCGGGATGCCTGCGAGGGCGGTGATGGCATTAAACAGGCCTTTGTCGCCCAGCACCACCATCCAGGCGGCGGTACGCACCGCATTACCCATGAGGAGCGGCAGGATGATCAGGATGAGGAGCACACCCTTCCAGCGCTGGGAAGCCTGGCGCACCAGCACATAGGCCACCGGAAAGCCCAGCACGAGGCACAGGAGCGTGGAGAGGGCCGACACCCACACCGTGGTGAACAGCACCTCTTGGTAGAAGGCGTCTGCAAAGAATTTCTGGTAATTGGCGAGGGTGAGTGCCTCCACCATCAACTGGCCCGGCACGAAGCGGTTCAGTGAATAGCGGAACATCAGCACCAGCGGCCCGAGCAGCGCCAGCGCCACGAACAGGCTGGCCGGTCCTGCCAGCCCGAAGACCGGCGACACCCGCCACCTTCTCCCACCGCCCCCGGACGGGGGACCGGCAACCATCGCCATCTCGCTCATCCCATCTTCCCTGAAATGCCCCGCCTTTGCTTGCGCCTTGGGCCGGTACCCCGCCCGAGGCGGCGGGGCACCGGCCAACTGTCAGCGCGTGATGCTCTTGTTCCAGAATTCCAGCCAGTCGGAGGTGTTCTTGGCCACGTGGGCATAGTCAGGGAACTTGAGCGCCGCGGCCTGCTCCGGTGTGAAGTCGATCTTGGCTTTCAGTTCGGGGGTGAGGTCCGCCTTGCCGTTGGCGGGGGCATAGAAGCTGGCGGCGGCCAGCTGGGCCATGGCCTTGGCATCGAGCATGGCGTTGAAATAGTCATAGGCGAGGTCCGGGGTGGGCGCGCGCTTGGGCATGCCGGCGCCAAACATGACGGCGATAGCGCCCTCCGAGGGATACTGGATGGCGAGCGGGGTGCCCTCATTGGCCCATTGAAGCCCGCGCGCCTTGTAGTTCACGGCAATGTCCACCTCGCCGTTGGCAAGGCCGGCGGCGAGCTGCTGGTGGGCGGCATAGATGCGCGGCTGGGTTAGCTCCTTCAGCTCCACGAGGCGCTTCTTGCCCTCTTCCGTGTTGGTGACGGAGCCGCCCTTGATGAGCGCGGCCATCATCACATAGTTGAAATAGAGTTGGTTGGTGAGGCCGAGCTTTCCGGCCCACTTCTTGTCCCAGAGCTCCTCATAAGACTTGGGCGGGTTAGGCACCTTGTCCTTGTTATAGACGATGACCACGCCGCTATAGAGCCAGGGCACGAAATAGGGCTTTGTCTTCAGCGAGGGGACCACCGCGGCGTAGTTGGGGATCTTCGCGAAATCGAGTTCCGCCAGCACGTCCTGGCTGAACATCTCATAGGCGTCGCCCTCATTGAGGTGGGCCACATCGATGGAGCCGCGCCGCAGCCGCTTCTCCGCCAGAAGCTTGGCCTTGCGCTCCGGCTCCATGGAGATGTCGTGGACGATCTTGATGCCCTTGGATTCCAGCAAGGGCGCTTCCACGAACTTGATGGTGCGCTCGTTCCAGTCGCCGCCCCAATTGGCGACCACCAGGGTCTTTTCCTGGGCGCAGGCGAGCGAAGGCAGGGCCAAGGTGGCGCCGAGGCCACCGACCCCGGCGAGGAACTGGCGGCGGGTGGCGGAAAGCGTCTTGGTGTCCATCTGTCATTCCCCTGTTCGTTTGGAAGATTGGTCTTGTGTTCTGCCGCGTCTTACGCGCGGGTCTGTCAGGCCACCGGCTGCCGCACCCGTGCGGCGCCGGGAATGGGTCCGAGGATCTGTTCGAGAAGGGCGGCGGCCTCGATCAGCTGGAGGTCGCCGCGCGGGCGCCCCACCAGTTGCAAGCCCACCGGGCGGCCGTCGCCGGTCATCCCTACGGGCACCGAGATCACCGGGCAGCCGGTGAGGGTCAGCACGAAGGTGAGATACATCCAGTCGATATAGGAGGTTAGCTCCACCGCGCCGATGCGGGTCGGATAGGTCTCGCCCAACGGGAACGGCGCCAGCGCGACGGTCGGGCAGGCCAGGATGTCGTAGGTCACGAAGAAGTCGGCCATGGCGGCGATGAGGGCGCCCCGCCGACGGTCGGCGGCGGCCATGTCGGCTCCGGTCTGGGTCAGACCCTTTTCGATGTTCCAGACGATATGGGGTGCGATGGCATCGCGATGGGCGTCGAGAAGCGGCCCGCGCACGGTGGCCACCAGATGGGCGCGCAACACCTGGAAGGCGTCGATGGCGCCGGAGAAATCGGGATGCGCCTCCTCCACGGACGCGGAGACGTCGGCAAAGCAGGCGACCGCCGCCGCGCACAGGTCCGCCACCTCCCCCTCCACCGGGCCGAGGCCGAGGTCGGCGCTGAAGGCAACGCGGCGGGGCGCGCGCGGGGCACGGGCGGCGTCGAGGAAGGCGGTGCCGGGCAGCGAGAAGCTGAGCGGATCGCCCGCGCTCTCATAGGCACCGGCATCCAGCATCAGCGCCACGTCCGCCACGCTCCGGCCCATGGGGCCTTCCACCCATAGCGGATCGAACGGCACGAGGGTCGACGGCCGGGGCACGCGGCCGGCGCTCGGGCGCATGCCGACAATGCCGCAATAGCTGGCGGGAATGCGCAGGCTGCCGCCAAGGTCATTGCCGGTGGCGAGCCAGACCATGCCCGCCGCCAACGCCGCCGCCGAGCCGCCGGACGAGCCGCCAGCGGTGCAGTCCGTCCGCCAGGGATTGGCGGTGGCGCCGAACACGGGATTGAAGGTGTTGGCGCCGGCAAATTCAGGCACGTTGGACTTGGCGAGCACGAGGGCGCCCCGCGCCTCCAGACGCTGCACCACCGCATCGGACGTGGCGGCCACCGCATTCTTGAACAAAGGCGAGCCGCAGGTGGTGGGCAGGCCCGCCACGTCATTATAGTCCTTCACCGCGATGGGCAGGCCCGCCAGCCAGCCGCGCGCCCCGTCCGTCACCCTCGAAAAGGCCTTTGCCTCGTGACGTGCCGCCTCGAAGCGCCGCAGCGGCAGTGCATTGATGCGCCCGTCCACGGTTTCAACGCGCGCGATGGCCGCGTCCACAAGATCGAGCGGAGAAATTTCGCCTTTCCCGAGCAGATCGACGGCCGCGACAGCCGATAGATTGCACAGATCGTCCGAAGACGACGCACCTATAGTTAGGGTGTGAGCGGGACGTGCCATTGCCTGCGTGACCTTTTCGGCTTTTTTTCTCTCTGCCGGACCGCGCCCTGGCGAGAAAATCGTCACGACGTTAAAATGGGCATCTGCACCGGACAAATCGCTTCTCGTGATGCGCGTCATAAGGGGAGCTTTGGAGGAGACTGGCCCCCCATGGACATCCGCCACCTGCGCACCTTCGTCACCGTGGTGCGGCTCGGCAGCGTGACCCGCGCGGCGGAGGCCCTGCACATCACCCAGCCCGCTGTCAGCGGCCAATTGAAGAGCCTGGAGGCCGCCATTGGGCTGCGCCTCCTGGAGCGCACCACCACCTCGCTCGCCCTCACCCAGGCTGGAACGGAACTCCTCGGCCGGGCGGAGCAGGCGCTCACCGCCTTCGGCGACTTCGTGCACGCCGCGCGATCCTTCCGCGGCGCGGTGGCGGGCACCATCCGGCTGGGCCTGCCGATGATGGATCTGGTGGATCTGCGCATCGGCGCCTTCATGGCCGTCATGGTGGAGCGCCATCGAGCGGTGAAGATCGACCTTCGCATCGGCCGCACCGTCTTCCTGCGGGACGGGCTGCACGGCGCCGAGCTGGATGCGAGCCTGTATGTGAGCCGCACCTTGCCGCCGGAAATGCAGGGCTTCCCGCTGCGTCCCGTCACCTACCGCTTCGCGGTGCCCCGCGCCTGGGCGGCGTGCCATGAGGGTGCCGGCTGGCAGGAACTGGAGCGCCTGCCTTTGGTGCGCGTGACGCCCGGCAGCACCCATGGGGAAGTCCTGCGCGACCTTCTGGACCAGACCGGCATGCGCCCCCTCGAAACGGTGGAAGCTGACCACGAACTGCTCATCTGCGAGCTGGTGGCGGCGGGCATCGGCTTTGGCGTGGTGCGCGAGGAACTGGCTCTGCGACCCGACATGGCGGATCGCCTCGCCTTGTTCGGAGAGGCCCGCGCGGAGGTGATGCTGCGCTTCATCCATCCGGCGGAACGGGCGAGCGACCCGGTGATCGGCGCCATGGGCGAGGTTCTGCGGCAGGTCTGGCAGGTCTGACCCGCACCGAAGAGGCACCGCGCGAGCGGGCCTCCCGGTGTCGAAGTCATCCATGTGCGAGGGATGGCGCATACCCATGGGCACCTTTCGGGCGCTTGCCGGCGGCGCTCAGGCGGCTTTCCGCTCGCCCACCTCATCCAGATACTGGATGCAGCGGGACAGGGGCTCCACATCCGCGAACTTGGCATCGATGTCGAACAGGTTCCACGCCACCGCTCCGGGCACGCGGTCACCGATGCACTCTTTCACCGCGATGGTCCGGAAGCCTTCCGCGAGGCCGTCGCACAGCGTGGTGCGCACGCAGGCCGAGGCGGTCACGCCAGTGACCAGGATGGTGTCCACCCCGTTGGCCCGCAGGAAGCCCGACAGATAGGTGCCCGCAAACGCCGAGGCGCGCTTCTTGATAAGCACCTGCTCGCCGGGAATGGGCTCGATGCGGCTGTCGATGGCCCACAGGTCCGGCTTGTCGGCGGCGACCACCTCAACCGGAATCTTGCAATGCCACAGGCCCATGTCGGTGGCGGCGACGGTCGGGTCGGTCACCTGGTAACAGGTGGTCACATGCACCACCGGATGGCCGTTGCGGCGGCATGCGGCCAGCAGAGCCTGGACGCCGGGAATGATCTGCTCGTCGATATTCTCGCAGGTGAACGGGTTGCCGGGACGGGTCCAGGCATTGGCGAGGTCCACATTCACCAAAGCAGGCCGGCGGCCGAAGCCCACGCGGCGTTGGAAGCCGCGATTCTGATAGAGGGCGGTCGCCTTCTCGAACGCCGCATTGAGTGCCGCGTCCAATTCCTTGTCGAACGACATGGGTCCAATCCTTCCTTGGGGGACGCTTCCCTCCGCGGCGGGGAGCATGGAAGGGAGGATGCGGCCGGGGATCGAGAACGGGAAATTCTAATTTGACGTTTTTTCATTCCTCAATTGTTATGAATGAACCATGCGTTACGATCTCCGCCACATCCGCAGCTTCCTTGTTCTGGCCGAGGAACTGCATTTCAGCCGCGCCGCCAATCGCCTCAACATGACCCAGCCGGGCATGAGCCGCCTCATCGGCGAACTCGAGCGGGAAGTAGGCGTGCCGCTGCTCCGGCGCACCACGCGCTCGGTGGATTTGACGGACGCGGGGCGGGCCTTCCAGATCCATTGTCGCTCCGGCCTTGATCATCTGGAGCGGGCCGTCACCATCGCCCGGCGCACGGCCACCGGCCTCACCGGCACCTTGCGCATCGGATACATGGACTTCGCCATCAATGGCCGGCTGCCGGAATTGCTGCGCGCCTTCAGCCGATACCGGCCGGAAATCCGCCTCGAACTGTCCTTCGTGCCCACCCTCAAGCAGCAGGAGGCCCTGCTGGCGGACCGCATCGACGTGGGCTTCATGATCGGCGCATTCGAGAGCGAGGCCATGGTCTCCTATCCCTTCGACAGCGACCGGCACGTGGCGCTCCTGCCGGTAACGCACCCTCTGTCCAACGTGCGCGCGCTCCGCCTGGCGGACCTGGCCGGCGAACCTTTTGTGCTGGGCACCGGCGAGAATTGGGGCGCCTACCGCCGCGACCTGTTCAACCTGTGCCACCGCCATGGTTTCCACCCCAACATCGTGCAGGAGGCCTCTTCCTCGGAAGGCATTTTCGGCCTGGTGGCGGCGGGCGTTGGGGTCAGTGTCTATGCGAGCTGCGTGCGCAATCTCCAGCGGCGCGGTATCGTCATCCGCCCCCTCGACGATGTGCCCGATCCGATCCCCACCTGCGCGGTGTGGTCAACGCCCATCCAGTCGCCGAGCGTAAAGGTCTTCACCGAATTCCTGGAACGGGTGTGGGGGGGAGCAGGATAGGCCCGCCGCCGGCACAAGCCCCGGGAAAGCAACATTCCGCAAAATGAGGGTTGAGACTCCGAATGCGAGTGCGGCCATGCAGCTTTCCATCAAGACGACACTGGTTTCCCTGTTCTGCGTCCTGAGTGCCATCATGGCGGCGCTTTGCTCCGTAGCGCTTTACAAGTCTTACGGCACCTTTGTGGCCGCCGACCAAGTGGCGGAGGACGTGCGGATCGACCGCGACCTGTTCCGCGCTGTGTCCGTCTTCCGCTTCGAACGCGGCGGCTCCACCACCGGCCTGTTGGCCGCCGGAGACATCGGGACCATTCGCGCGCGCCTGCTGAAGGACCGTGAGGTGGTGGAGACCTCCATGGCGTCCGCCCTCGCCGGCCTGGACCGGCAGGCCGTCGCATCCCGAAGCGACATGGTGGAGAAGTTGAAAGCCCGATACGAGGCGGTGGTCGCGGTCCGCAAGCTGGTAGACGAGCATTTGGCGCGCCCCCTCGACCAGCGCGATCCCGCCGTCTATCGACGCATGTCAACGGATGGCCAGGCCCTCATCGATGCCATCGAGGCCACCTCCAGCAGCATGGAGGCAGACATCCGCGCCTTGGATCCGGCCATGTCGCAATTGCTGCTCGCCCGCTCCATGGGTTGGGCGGCGCGCACTTTTTCCGGATTGTCCTCGCTCGCCTTGAACTCCGCGCTGGCGGAACGCCGGCCCTTCACGCCGCAAGAAGTCCGCACCGTCACCATCAATGACGCGCAGGCCGATTTCGCCTGGAAGACCGTGCAGGAGATCGTGGCGGCCGACAATACACCTGCCACCCTGAAGGCCGCTGTCGACACCGCGCAGAAGGAGTTCTTTTCCGGCCCCTTCGAGGCCATGCGCGATGCCGAGATCAAGCGGCTGAGCTCGGGCGAGGCGCCCAGCATGACCATTGCCGCCTGGCGCGACATCAACACCCCCAAGCTGACCACCATCGCGGACGTCGCGAGCACCGCCCTGGACGCCCTTCTGGCGCAGGCCGAGACGGCGCAGGCCACCGCTAAAATGACGTTCCTCACCTATGGCGCCGTGCTGATCGTCAGCCTCGCCATCGCGCTGTTCGGACTGGCGGTGGTGATCGGCCGCGTGGTTCGCCCCGTCTCCGCCCTCACCCGCACCATGACCGAACTGGCCGGTGGCGATTACACCGTCGCCGTGCCCGGCACCGTCCGGCGCGACGAGGTTGGCTCCATGGCCAACGCGCTGCTGGTGTTCAAGGACCAGTTGCTGCGCAATGCCGAGCTGGAGCGCGAGAACGAGCATGCCCGCCGCTCGGCGGAAGAAGAGCGCCGCCGCAGCATGCTGGCGCTGGCCGACCGCTTCCAGGGCGAGGTGGGCGGCATCATCAGCAATGTCTCCACCGCCTCCAGTGAATTGCACAAGACGGCTGAGCGCATGACCACCGTCGCCCAGCTCACCTCCAGCCGGTCCACCTCCGTGGCCGCGGCCGCCACCCAGGCTTCCAGCAACGTGGTTGTCGTGGCGAGTGCCGCCGAAGAGATGGGCGCCTCCGTGGATGAGATCGCCCGCCAGGTGCGCAAGTCCACCGAATTGTCCACCAATGCGGTGGCCGAGGCCGCCAAGACCGGCGAAGTGATCCGCCACCTGTCGAGCGCGGCCTCGCGGATCGGCGATTTCATCGGCCTCATCTCCACCATCGCCTCGCAGACCAACCTCCTCGCGCTGAACGCCACCATCGAGGCTGCTCGTGCCGGTGACGCGGGCAAGGGGTTTGCGGTGGTGGCCGCCGAGGTGAAGGAGCTGGCCTCGCAGACCGCCAAGGCGACGGAAGAGATCGAGACCCAGATCGGCGAGATCCAGGCCGCCACCCAGCAGGCGGTGACGGTGATCGAGGGTGTCAGCACCCAGATCGGCATGATGCGCGACTTTGCCCAGGAGATCTCCACCGCCGTCGAACAGCAGGGCGTGGCCACCCGCGAGATCGTGCACAATGTGGACCAGGCCGCCACCGGCACGAATTCGGTGACCGGCCTCATCACGGACGTGGCGAAGAATGCCGATGAGGCGGGCGCTGCCGCGGGCATGGTACTCGGCGCGGCGGGGGCGTTGTCGGACCAGACCCAACGCCTGGAACAGCAGATGGCGGCCTTCCTCGCCACCGTCCGCGCCGCCTGATCCGGCTCAGTCGAAGACGCGGCGGTCCACATTCTCCCGCACGGTGCCGCCGGTCGCGGCACCGGCGGCCAAGTGCCCTTTTCGGAATGCGGCGGGCGTCTGGCCATGGCTGGCCTTGAAGGCCCGCCCGAAATGGGAGGCATCGGCAAAGCCCAGCTCCGCCGCCACCTGGGCGACGGAGAGGGCAGTATTCTGGAGCATCCAGCGCCCGTGGCGCAGGCGCAGGGCCAGATAGGCCGCCTGCGGGCTATCCCCCATGGCCTCGCCGAACAGGCGCTCCAATTGCCGCGCGCCAAGTCCCAGGCGTCCGGCAAGCTCGGCGATGGGCAGCGGCTCGGCCAGATTCTGCTCCATCAGCAGCAGGGCCCGTGAGACCCGGCTGTCATCGCTCGGCACGGTGCCGAGCGGGACGGGCTGGGCGCTTTCCTCCGATCGGGGGCGATCGATGAGCAGGATGTTCAGCGCCTTCTGCGCCGCCGCCGCGCCCAGATGATCCTGCACCAGCCGCGCGGCCAGATCGGCCACCCCGGTGCCGCCCGGACAGGTGATGCGATCACCATCCCTCACGAACAGCCGGTCCGCCACCGGCACCAGGGCGGGGAACTCCTCCAGGAAATCCCGGTAGTGATACCAACTCACGCAGCATTTGCGTCCCGCCATCAGGCCCAGGCGGCACAGCACGAAGCTACCCGTGCACACCCCCACCAGCTTCACCCCCGCCTGCGCGGCACGGGCCAGATAGGCACCGATCTCCGGCGGCAGAGGCGGCATGCCGTGCAGGAGCCCGCCGACCACCACCACATAGTCGAACGCCGCGGGATCCGTGAGGTCGGAGGTCGGCTGAATCTCGATGCCGCAGGACGAGCGGGCGGGCAGTCGGCGCGGGCTCATCACCTGCCAGGCGCATTCAATGGGGCGCGAGCGGTCGCCCTCGTCGGCGGCGAGGCGCAGCACGTCTACGAAGGTGGAGAAGGCGGTGAGGGTGAAGTTGTGCATCAGCACGAAGCCCACCCTGAGCTTTGCACGGGGCGGAGGTCGGGAGGCCACCCCTCCCCTTGCCGGCTGAGAATGTCGCATTTGTTCCAGACCATAGTCGCGCCGATGCAAGATGGAAAGGCGCCACAGGCCCATTGTGCCCTCACACTCGATCCGGCCGAGGTGGCTGATGCGTTCCTTTTCCCTGTTCTCGCTCCTGAAGGAGACGGCCAACGCCCATAAGGGCTGGACGCCCCAATGGCGCGATCCCGAGCCCAAGGCGCAATACGACGCCATCATCGTAGGCGGCGGCGGCCATGGCCTTGGCGCGGCCTATTACCTGGCCAAGGAGCACGGCCTCACCAATGTGGCGGTGCTGGAAAAGGGATGGATCGGCGGCGGCAATTCGGGCCGCAATACCACCATCATCCGATCCAATTATCTTTATGACGAAAGCGCAGCCCTCTACGAGCACGCGCTGAAGCTGTGGGAGGGCCTCTCCGAGGACCTCAACTACAACGTCATGTATTCGGCCCGCGGCGTGCTCATGCTGGCCCATACCCAGCATGACGTGCAGAGCTTCAAGCGCCACGTCTATTCCAACCGCCTCAACGGCATCGACAATGAGTGGCTGACCCGCGAGCAGGTCAAGGAATTCTGCCCGCCGCTCAACATCTCCCCCGACATCCGCTACCCCATCGTGGGCGGCGCGCTCCAGCGGCGGGGCGGCTCGGCGCGGCATGATGCGGTGGTGTGGGGCTATGCCCGCGGCGCCGATGCGCGCGGCGTGGACATCATCCAGAATTGCGAGGTCACCGGCATCCTGCGCGGGCCCGATGGCGCGGTGACGGGGGTAGAGACGACGCGCGGCACCATCCGCTCCAAGCGCGTCGGCGTCTCGGCGGCAGGCCATACCAGCGTGCTCATGGCCATGGCCGGCGTGCGCATGCCGCTGGAGAGCTTCCCCCTTCAGGCGCTGGTGTCCGAGCCGGTGAAGCCGTGCTTCCCGTGCGTCGTCATGTCGAACGCGGTGCACGCCTACATCTCCCAGTCCGACAAGGGCGAATTGGTGATCGGCGCCGGCACGGACCAGTACACCTCCTATTCCCAGCAGGGCGGCCTGCACATCACCACCCACACGCTCGACGCCATCGTGGAGCTGCTGCCGCAATTCACGCGCATGAAGATGCTGCGTTCCTGGGGTGGCATCGTGGATGTGACGCCGGACCGCTCGCCCATCATCGGGCTGACCCCGGTGCCCGGCCTTTATGTGAATTGCGGCTGGGGCACGGGCGGGTTCAAGGCGACGCCGGGCTCGGCCCATGTGTTTGCCCACACCATTGCCACCGGCGCGCCCCACCCCATCAACGCCCCCTTCACCCTGGACCGGTTCCGCACCGGCCGCCTCATCGACGAGGCGGCGGCGGCGGCTGTGGCCCATTGAGGCTTTGCCATGCTGCTCGTGACCTGCCCCTATTGCGGCCCGCGCCCGGAAATCGAATTCCGCTGCGGTGGCGAGGCCCATATCGCCCGCCCCGCCGACCCCTCCGCGCTCGATGACGCGGCCTGGGCCGAATTCCTCTATGTGCGCTCCAACCCCAAGGGCCGCCATGCGGAACGCTGGCTCCATGCCCATGGCTGCGGCCGCTGGTTCAACGCCCTGCGCGACACCCATTCCGACGCCTTCATCGCCACCTATCCCATGGGCACGCCGCGCCCGGACCTGACCGGAGGGACGAAGTGATGGCCGAGACCAATCGCCTACCCGCCGGCGGCCGCATCGACCGCACCCGCAGGATCCGCCTGACCTTCAACGGTGCCGCGCTGGATGCGCGCTCCGGCGACACGGTGGCGTCCGCGCTCATCGCCAATGGCGTGAAGCTGGTGGGCCGCTCGTTCAAGTATCACCGCCCGCGCGGCATCCTCTCCCACGGCTCCGACGAGCCGAATGCGCTCCTGAACGTCAGCCGGGGGCCCGGCCGCTCCGATCCCAACAACCGCGCCACGGTGGTGGAAGCCACGGAAGGCCTCGCCCTCTCCACGCAGAACCACTGGCCTTCGCTCGAAACCGACATCGGCGCGGTGAACGACGTGCTGGCGCCGATCTTCGTGGCGGGCTTCTACTACAAGACCTTCATGTGGCCGGCCAAGGCCTGGCACAAGCTCTACGAGCCGGTCATCCGCGCCGCTGCCGGTCTTGGGGTCGCGCCCACCGAGCCCGATCCGGATCGCTATGTTCATCGCAACGCCCATTGCGACGTGCTCGTGGTCGGCGCCGGCCCAGCAGGACTTGCCGCCGCGCTGGCGGCCTCCGAGAGCGGCAAGCGCGTCATCCTCGCGGACGAGCAGGCGGAGATGGGCGGCACGCTGCTGCACGATTTGACGTCCACCATCGATGGGGTGCCCGCCTCGGCTTTCGTCGCGCAGGCTCTTGCCACCCTGGCGGCCCGCGAAAACGTGGTGCTCCTGCCGCGCACCACGGCATTCGGCTATTACAACCACAATCATGTGGTGCTGACCGAACGCGTCACAGATGCGCTCGCCAAGCCCGCCGCCAACCTGCCGCGCGAGCGGCTGTGGCAGGTGCGCGCCAAGGAGGTGGTGATCGCCACCGGCTCCCACGAGCGCCCGCTCGCCTTCGCCGACAATGACCGCCCCGGCATCATGCTGGCGGAAAGCATCCGGGTGTTCGTGAACCGCTATGCCGCCCTCCCCGGCCGGCGCGTCGTCATCGCCACCACCGGGGCGTCCGCCTACCAGGCCGCGCTGGATTGCAAGGCGGCCGGGCTCGACGTAACCGTCGTCGATCTGCGGGCCGAAGAGGCCTGCGGGCCGGAACTGGCCTCCGCCCGCGCTGCTGGCGTGGAGGTGCTGACGTCCCACACGGTGGTCGGCTCCACCGGCCGCAAGGCCGTGACGGGCCTCATCGTGGCGCCCGTCTCCGGCGGCACAGTGGGCGCGCGGCGCACGCTCGCCTGTGATGCCGTGGGCATGTCGGGCGGCTGGACGCCGGCCGTGCACCTGTTCTCCCAGTCACGCGGCAAGCTCGCCTTCGATCCGGCGCTCGACGCCTTCCTGCCCGGCACGCCGGTCCAGGCCAATTGTTCGGCCGGCGCCTGCCGGGGGCTCTACGACCTTTCCGCCTGCCTCGCCGATGGCTGGGCGGCAGGAGCAAAGGCCGCCGGCCTTTCGGGCACGCGGGACTTTTCGGCCCCCGCCTCCTTCACCGGCTTCCAGCCGGTGCGGGTGATGCCCACCGATGGGGAGCCGCGCAAGGTCCGCGCCTTTATCGACTTCCAGAACGACGTCACCGCCAAGGACGTGAAGCTCGCCGTGCAGGAGGGCTTCAAGAGCGTCGAGCATGTGAAGCGCTACACCACCACGGGCATGGCCACCGACCAGGGCAAGAGCTCGAACATGAATGCCCTGGGCATCATTTCTCAGACGCTCGGGAAAGACGTGCCGCAGGTGGGCACCACCACCTTCCGCCCGCCTTATACACCAGTGACCTTCGGCGCCATTGTCGGCCAGTCGCGCGGCGCGCTGTTCGATCCCATCCGCACCGCTCCGCTCCATGACTGGGCGGTGGCGCATGGCGCGCGGTTCGAGAACGTCGCCTTGTGGCGCCGCGCCTGGTACTTCGCCAAGCCCGGCGAGGACATGCATGCGGCCGTGCGGCGGGAATGCCGGGCCGTGCGCGAGGGGGTTGGCATCTTCGATGCGTCCACCCTCGGCAAGATCGAGGTGGTGGGGCCGGATGCGGCCGAGTTCATGAACCGCATCTATCCCAATGCCTGGCTGAAGCTGGAACCGGGCAAGTGCCGCTACGGCCTGATGCTGAAAGAGGACGGCTTCGTCTTCGATGACGGCGTGGTCGCCCGCATGGCGCCGGACCGCTTCCATGTCACCACCACCACCGGCGGGGCGCCCCGCGTCCTCTCGCACATGGAGGATTATCTCCAGACCGAGTGGCCGGACCTGAAGGTCTATCTCACCTCCACCACCGAACAGTGGGCGGTGATCGCCCTCCAGGGGCCCAAGGCCCGCGAGGTGCTGGCGCCGCTGGTTGATGATATCGACCTCTCGCCCGAAGCCTTCCCGCACATGAGCGTGCGCACGGGCCACATCCTGGGCGTGCCCACACGGCTCTTCCGCGTCTCCTTCACCGGCGAACTGGGCTTTGAAATCAATGTGCCCTCAGACCATGCCCGCGCGGTGTGGGAAGCCCTATGGGAGAAGGGGCAGGCCCACGGCATCACGCCCTACGGCACCGAGACCATGCATGTGCTGCGCGCGGAGCGCGGCTTCATCATTGTTGGCCAGGACACGGACGGCACGGTGACGCCGGACGATCTCGGCCTCGGCGGCATGGTGTCGAAGGTGAAGCCCGATTTCGTCGGCAAGCGCTCCTTGGTGCGCCCCGACATGCTGCGGGCGGATCGCAAGCAATTGGTGGGGCTTCTCACCGACGATCCCAAGACCGTTTTGGACGAAGGCGCGCAGATCGTTGAGGACACCAACCAGCCTTTGCCCATGACCATGATCGGCCATGTGACCTCCTCCTATTGGAGCGATGCCTGCGGGCGGTCCATCGCACTGGCGCTGGTCTCCGGCGGGCGGGCGCGCAAGGGCACGCGCCTTCATGTGACGATGCCCACCGGCTTTGCCACCGTGCAGGTGGTGGACCCTGTCTTCTTCGATGCCAAGGGCACGCGCGTGAACGGCACGCCGCAGCCCGCAGCCGCTGCGTGAGGAGCACAAACCATGGCCCCAATCTCCTCCCTTGCCGCCCGTACACCCGCCCTCGCGCCCGGACGGCTCGCCTTGCTCGCCCCCGCCAGCATCGCCCCCCTGCCCCCGGCGGCGCGCTATGTGCTGCGAGTCGATCCGGAGCGCGTCGCCGGTATCGGCCTGACCGGCGGCTTCGATCTGTCTGGCCCGATCAATTCCTGCCGGTCCACCGATGCGGGCCTTGCCGCCCGCCTCGGCCCCGACGAATGGCTGCTGATCGCCCGCGATGCGGACGAGGCCGCCGGCCGCGCCGTCGCCGACGCCTTTTCCGGCACCCATCATTCCCTGGTGGAGGCGGGCCATCGCAATGTGGGCATCGCGGTCGCGGGGGCGCAGGCCACCGCCGTGCTCAATGCCGGCTGCGCGCTGGATCTGTCAGACGCGGCCTTCCCGGCGGGCTCGGCCACCCGCACCTTGCTGGGCAAGGCGGAAATCGTCCTGATCCGTCCGGGCACCGAGCACATCTATCGCGTGGAGTGCTGGCGTTCCTTCGCCAATTATGTGCACGGTTTCCTCACTGAGGCCGCATTGGAATTCCAGGCGAGCTGACCGCCTTCTCCTCCCCCCGCCCGGAAACGCCATGATCTCCGTGTTCGACCTGTTCAAGATCGGCATTGGCCCCTCCTCCTCCCACACGGTGGGACCCATGGTGGCTGGGCGGCGCTTCCGCGAGGCGATGCCGGAGGGCACGGCGCGGGTAAAGGCGGAGCTGTTCGGCTCGCTGGCCTGGACCGGCAAGGGACATGCCTCCGATCAGGCCATTTGCCTTGGCCTCCTGGGCTGCGTGCCCGCGACGCTTGATCCGGACGCGGTGCCGGCGCTGGTGGCGCGGCTCGACATTGAGAAGTCGTTCGCCCTACCCGGCGGCCAGCGTGTCGCCTTCGATCCTGAGAAGGACCTTGTCTTCGATTTCGAGACACTGATGCCCTTCCACACCAATGCCATGCGCTTTCGCGCCCTCGATGGCGCGGGCGGAGTGCTTGAGGAGCAGGTCTATTATTCCATCGGCGGCGGCTTCGTGGTGCGCGAGGGGGAGAGCGCGGAAGCAGAGGCAAAGCCCGTCCCCTATCCCTTCGCCAATTCCCGCACGCTTCTGACCCGCTGCGCCCAGGCGGACCTTACCCCCGCCGAATTGCAGATGGCCAATGAATGCGCCCTGCGCCCCCGCGCCGAGGTGGAAGCGGGCCTTGATGCGCTCGCCGCCACCATGTTCGCCTGCATCGACCGGGGCCTTGCCCGCGACGGGGTTCTGCCCGGCCGGCTGAAGGTGCGCCGGCGCGCCAAGTCCATCCGCGAGCGGCTGGAGGCCAGCGCCGGCGACAATGCCCGCGCCCCCCACGAGGTGATGGACTGGGTCTCCGTCTTCGCCATCGCGGTGAACGAGGAAAACGCCTCCGGCGGACGGGTGGTGACCGCGCCCACCAATGGTGCGGCGGGCATCGTGCCGGCGGTGCTGCGCTATGCGCGGGATTTCTGCCCCGGAGTGGGTCCCGAGCAGATTCGCGCCTTCCTGCTCACCGCCGCCGCCATCGGCGCGCTCATCAAGACCAATGCCTCCATCTCCGGCGCCGAGGTGGGCTGCCAGGGCGAGGTGGGCTCAGCCGCCTCCATGGCCGCCGCGGGACTTGCGGCAGCGTTGGGGGCGAGCCCGGCTCAGATCGAGAATGCCGCAGAGATCGCCATGGAGCATCATCTGGGTATGACCTGCGATCCCATTGGCGGGCTGGTCCAGATCCCCTGCATCGAGCGCAATGCCTTCGGCGCCAACAAGGCGATTGCCGCCGCCTCCCTCGCCATGCGGGGCGACGGCACCCATTTCGTGTCGCTGGACCAGGTCATCGAGACCATGCGCCAGACCGGCCTCGACATGCAGTCCAAGTATAAGGAGACGTCCCAGGGCGGCCTCGCCGTGAACGTCCCCGAATGCTGACCGGCTAGCGGCGCAGCCGCAGCCTTCTTCCCCATCCTGACCTGCCCAGCCGCCGGCCTTCCGGCGGAACGCCCCTGCTCATCCAGAAGAGAGGAACGCATGCATGACCGCCCTTGCCCCCTCCTTGTCGCCCGCCCCCGTGGCGTCCCCTGCCCTGGGCATGCCCGGCGCGGATGCGGCCGTGTTCGGCGCCATCGCCGCGGAGCTTCACCGCCAGCGCGACCAGATCGAGCTCATCGCCTCCGAGAACATCGTCTCGGAAGCAGTGCTGGCGGCGCAGGGCTGCGTCTTCACCAACAAATATGCCGAGGGCTATCCGGGCCGGCGCTATTATGGCGGCTGCGAGCATGCGGACGTGGTCGAGCAGATCGCCATTGACCGCGCCAAGGCCCTGTTCGGCTGCGCCTTCGCCAATGTGCAGCCCCATTCGGGGGCGCAGGCCAATGGCGCGGTGCTGATGGCCCTGCTCCAGCCGGGCGATTGCATTCTCGGCATGTCGCTGGCAGCCGGCGGCCACCTCACCCATGGTGCCCCGCCCACCCTCTCCGGCAAGTGGTTCAAGGCTGTGGGCTACGGCGTCAGCCGCGAGACCGCGCTCATCGACTATGGCGAGGTGGAGCGTCTCGCCCTGGAGCATCAACCGAAGCTCATCATCGCGGGTGGATCGTCCTATCCGCGAATCATCGATTTCGCCCGTTTCCGCGCCATCGCCGATCAGGTGGGCGCGACGCTCATGGTGGATGCGGCCCATTATGCGGGGCTGATCGTGGCGGGCGCCTATCCCTCGCCCTTCCCGCACGCCCACATCGTCACCTCCACCACCCACAAGACCCTGCGCGGCCCGCGCGGCGGCCTCATCCTCACCAATGACGAGGCATTGGCGAAGAAGATCAATTCGGCCGTCTTCCCCGGCCTCCAGGGCGGCCCGCTCATGCATGTGATCGCGGCCAAGGCGGTGGCGTTCGGCGAGGCGCTGGACGACAGCTTCCGCACCTATGCCCTTCAGGTGGTCTCCAATGCCCGTGCGCTCGCCGCCCGGCTGGTGGAGCGGGGCGCGGCCATCGTCTCCGGCGGCACGGACAGCCACATCGTGCTGGTGGACCTGCGGCCCTTCGGCGTTACCGGCAAGGCCGCCGAGGCCGCTCTGGAGCACGCGGGCCTGACCTGCAACAAGAACGGCATTCCCTTCGATCCGGAAAAGCCGGCGGTCACCTCTGGCATCCGTCTGGGCACGCCCGCTGGCACCACGCGCGGCTTCGGCATCACCGAGTTCGAGACCGTGGGCGACCTCATCGCCGACGTGCTCCGGGGGCTTGCCGCCAATGGCGCTGAGGGTAATGGCGCGGTGGAATGCGCGGTGCGCGGCAAGGTGGAGGCGCTCTGCCACCGCTTCCCGCTCTATCAGGGCCTGTAACGAAAAAGGGGAGCGCAACACCTGCGCTCCCCTTCCCTGATTCGTTGCGCGCCGCGCTCAGGCGATGCGCTTCAGCCCGTCGAGGCCTGCCACCAGTTCGGCGACAGAGGGCAGCTCCACCCGGGCGCCGGTGGGGCTGATGAGGCCGCGGGCGCCGGACAGGGTGCCGGGCTTCAGTTCCAGGCCAAGCAGCCGGTCGCGCTCATAGGCGCCGGGCATCCAGAGCTGCCCGGTCAGCGCGCTGGAAAAGCCGAAGCGCGCATAATAAGGCGCATCGCCCACCAGCAGGATGGCGCCGTGGCCGAGGCGGGTCGCCTCCGCAATGGCGACGCGCATCATCTCGGCGCCAAGTCCCACGGACCGGAACCAGGGATGCACCGCCAGCGGGCCCAGCAGCAGCGCCGGGCAGCCCGGGCCAGCGGTGACGTTCCACAGGCGCACGGTGGCCGCCAGGCGGCCATCGGGACCATGGGCGACAAAGGAGAGACCATCGGCCGGCAGCCGGCCCTCGCGGATACGCTCGGACGACTTCTCAAACCGGGCCGGCATGATGAGGTCCAGCAGGGCCTCGCGCGCGGCGACCTCTTCCAGTTTTTCAGCGACAATGTCAGTCATCGGCACCTCCTGTGCCACAACCGAAGGCCGAAAGACGCCGACCCGGCCGGGCGCATGCCCGGCTTGCATGGCGCCATCAAGGCGCCGGGATCGGTGCGGAAGGCGTGATCGTCAGATCACGTAGGACTTCAGCGGCGGGAAGCCGTTGAAGGCCACGGCCGAATAGGTCGTGGTGTAGGCGCCGCAAGCCTCGATGAGGATCTTGTCGCCGATAGCGAGCGACACCGGCAGGTGCACCGGGGTCTTTTCATACATCACGTCCGCCGAATCGCAGGTCGGGCCGGCGAGCACGCAGGGCGCGGTATCGTCGCCGTCACGCGGGGTGCGCAGCGGGTAGCGGATGGCCTCGTCCATGGTCTCGGCGAGGCCACCGAACTTGCCGATGTCCAGATAGACCCAGCGCAGGGCCTCGGCTTCGGACTTCTTCGAGATCAGGACCACTTCGGTCTCGATCAGGCCGGCATTGCCCACCATGCCGCGACCGGGCTCCATGATGGTCTCGGGGATGGAATTGCCGAAGTGACGTCGGAGCGAATCAAAGATGGCCTCGCCATAGGCGGCGGCGGCCGGCACGTCCTGCAGGTAACGGGTGGGGAAGCCGCCACCCAGGTTCACCATGGACAGGGTGATGCCACGCAGGGCGCAGTCCTGGAAGATGCCGGCGGCAGAGGCCAGCGCCTGGTCCCAGGCATGCACATTCTTCTGCTGCGAGCCCACATGGAAGGACACGCCATAGGCCTGGAGCCCCAGGCGATGGGCATGCTCCAGCACGTCCGCGGCCATTTCAGGCTCGCAGCCGAACTTGCGGGACAGCGGCCACTCGGCACCGGCACCGTCGCACAGGATGCGGCAGAACACCTTGGCGCCGGGCGCGACGCGGGCGATCTTTTCCACTTCCTCGTACGAATCCACCGCGAACAGGCGCACGCCGATCTTGTAGGCGCGCTCGATGTCGCGCTCCTTCTTGATGGTGTTGCCGAAGGAGATGCGGTCGGGGCTGGCGCCGGCGGCGAGCACCATCTCGATTTCGCCCACGGAGGCGGTGTCGAAGCACGAGCCGAGCTCCGCCAGCGCCTGCAGGATGGCGGCGTCGGGATTGGCCTTCACGGCATAAAAGACGCGGGTGTCCGGCAGGGCGCGGGAGAAGGCGGCGTAATTGGCGCGCACCACGTCCAGATCCACCACCACGCAGGGACCGTCTTCGTGACGGGTCTTGAGAAATTCGCGGATGCGATTGGTCATGGAAACCTCCCCGTGACCTGAAGCCTCGTGAAGCGCGGTTCCCCGCGCGACGACAGGACGGACAGGCACCTGCCTGTCCGGGGCACGCACCCGTGGGGGAAGCGCGGTGTGGACGCGCACTCCTCCCGACGGGCCATACCCGCTTCGCCGGTCGCAAACCGGCCGCATCATCGCGCCGAACGGCATCCCTTCGCTCGGCTCGTCGACAGACGAACGCGAGGCGTTAGAGAGATGCGCGCGCTTGGAGAGGGGAAGTCCCGCTCCGCACGGCCGGCAAGATGTAGTGCCTCTTCAGTAACGCCGACCTTTGGAGGGCCGACTGAGACCAAAAAAGCCCGCTACGTCGTTGCTTCAAGTCACGTCCCCCGCGTGAGGAGCGGGGTGGGCCGGTTCCCTCCGGCTATCGGTCGTCCTGGTAGCTTTCCGGCCTCTTGTCCGGACTTCCACCGACCGACACGCGACCACAGGCACGTGCGAAATTGGGCAAGCGGGGATTTAGGAGAATTCGCCCGCCTTCGCAAGCGGCAATTTGATGAATTTTGATCCACATTGGTGCCACTTTTCCGGGACGCCCGGCAAAGGCAGAGGCAGCCCAGATCGCTGCTTCCCGACGCTGCCGCCAGGCTTGCGTGCCCCGCGCCGGATCGCCGCGTCGCGGACAAGTGCTCTTGATTGGTATCAATACAAGGAGCAAGGTGTCGTCCTAAAGTGAGAATGAAGAGGATTCCTCCGCGACCTCGTCCCCCCGCAGGATTCGGAATGACCTACGACCACTTCTTCGCTGACGCCGTCGACGCCCTGCGCCGGGAGCGCCGCTACCGCACCTTCGCGGAAATCGAACGCGATGCGAGCCGCTTTCCCCGCGCGCTATGGCACTCGGCCGGAGGCCCCCGCGAGATCGTGGTGTGGTGCTCAAACGACTATCTGGGAATGGGCCGCCATCCGTCGGTGATCGAGGCCATGCGCGAGGCAGCCTCGCTGCGCGGCGCCGGCGCGGGCGGAACCCGCAACATTTCCGGCAACAGCCACGAAATCGTGATGTTGGAGCGCGAGCTGGCGGATCTTCACGGCAAGGAGCAGGGGCTGGTCTTCACCTCCGGCTATGTCTCCAACGCCACCGGCATCTCCACCATCGTCAAGCTGATCCCCGACTGCGTGGTGATCTCCGACGAGCTCAACCACAATTCCATGATCGAGGGCGTGCGCCAGGGCGGCCGGCAGAAGGCCATCTTCCGCCATAACGACCTCGCCCATCTGGAAGAGCTGCTCCAGGCCGCCGGCAACCGCCCCAAGGTGGTGGTGTTCGAGAGCGTCTATTCCATGGACGGCGACATCGCCCCCATCGCCGCCATCTGTGATCTGGCCGAGCGCTACGGCGCAATGACCTATCTGGACGAGGTGCACGCTGTCGGCATGTATGGCCCGCGCGGGGCCGGCGTCGCCGAACGTGACGGCGTCATGCACCGCGTCGACGTGATCGAGGGCACGCTGGGCAAGGCCTTCGGCGTGGTCGGCGGCTATCTCACCGGCAAGCGCGTGGTGATGGATGCCGTGCGCTCCTATGCCCCCGGTTTCATCTTCACCACCGCCCTCCCCCCGGCGGTCGCCGCGGCCGCCACCGCTTCCATCCGTCACCTCAAGGTCTCCCAGGCCGAGCGCGACGGGCAGCGGGCGCAGGTCTCCAAGGTCAAGGCAGCCCTGGCCGCCGCCGGCCTGCCGCAGATGGACACCCCCACCCATATCGTCCCGGTGATGGTGGGCGATGCCAAGGCCTGCAAGGCGGCGAGCGACGTTCTGCTCGCCGAGCACGGCATCTATATCCAGCCCATCAACTATCCCACCGTGCCGCGCGGCACCGAGCGCCTGCGCATCACGCCCACCCCCTTCCACACGGACCGGATGATCAACCATCTGGCCGAATCGCTCTGCGATGTGTGGTCCCGCCTCGATTTGCCCCGGGTGGTGCGCACGCCCCAGCCGCTGCGCGCCGCCGTCGGCGCGGCTGCTCCGGCGCCGATCCCGGTGCCCATGGCGGGTGGCTGAGCGCCCTCATTCTTCACGCAAAAGGCCGGGATGCCCCTCGCATCCCGGCCTTTTTTGTTGGCAAGCTCTCGTCGCGCGCCCTGCACCCGAAGATTCGGGGCGCCAGAGGCATCCTCCCGCGCACATCCCGGAGCGGCCCCTGCGCCGAACACTCGCTCGGTCCGTGTCGCCAGATGCAGCGTCGACGACGTGCCTGGCAGGGTGGCGCTTCAAGGGCGGGCGCCCCCTCCCCTCTCTTACCCCTTCCGTGCGAATGGAGATGTCCGATGAGCCATGTTCTCTGGCAAGGCGCCGCCCACCCCGCTCCGATCGCCCTCTTTCGTGATGCCACCGAGGTCCTGCTCAGCGTGGCCGAACAGCGCCACGCGGACGATCCGTCGGCCCTTGAGGCACCGGTGCGCCGTTTTGTGAGGGACGCGGACGAAGCCCATGCCATCGCCTTCGACGGGCCAGAGCCCCTCGTGGCCATGAGCCTCGACGATGTCCTAGACTGTCATCGCGCATCACATCCCGCGGCCTCGGACCTGGTCATCATCGCCGGCATCCACCGGGGTTTCCTGTCCCTGGCGGCCCGTCCCGGCCTTGCCGCGCTGTCGGACCTCAAGGGCAGGCGTGTGGCGGTGGACACGGACACCGGCTATGCGAGCGCCCTGTTCCATATCTTGCGCCGGGACGGCCTGGAGCGCGATCGGGACTATGAGGTGGTCTATGCCGGCGCCACCAATCTGCGCTTTGAAAAGCTGCTGGCCGGTGAGTTCGACGCCACGCTGCTGGGTGCCCCCTATACCGACCTCGTCCAACAGGCGGGCTTCGGCCTGCTCGGTAAGGTCGCGGACGCGCTCGGAGGGTATCAGGCCATCGTCCTGGCCGCCCGGCGCCCCTGGCTCGCTCTGCCTGGCAACGAGGAGGCCGCAGGAAGGACGGTCGCGGCGATCACGCAAACCCTCGCCTTCGCCTGCGACCCCACGAACCGGGTGCGCGTCACCCGCATGGTCCAGCCGGCATTGCCGGGGCTCAATGCCCCGGCCGCCGCAGCGGTGGCCGAGGGACTGTTCGGCTCACAAAGCGACTTCCTCCGGGACGGCCGGATGCGGGATGCCGACATCGAGGTGGTGCTCGACCTTTTCGACCGCTCACGTGGGGCGCGGCTCACGCTGGCGGACGTGCACCGGCTGACGGACACGCGGCTCCTGCCACCGGCGGAAATCGCGCCCGGCGCGAACCGCTAGCTCAGGCCTTGCCCGACCAGGGCTGGGCTTGCCACAGGGCCCGGAACTTGGCGTCGGCGACCGCGAGGCGCTCGCGCCATTGGGGGCCGGGCAGGTAGTCTTCCTGGGTGTACTGGCTCTCGATCTTGGCCAGGAAGTCGGGATTCTTCATGATCCTGGCTGTAGTTTCGGTGAGCTTGGCCATCACATCGGCCGGCAGGCCCTTGGGGGCGACGATGCCCCGCTCTGAGCCCATCTCCACGTTCACGCCCTGCTCCTTGAAGGTGGGCACGTCCGGCGCGAAGCGCGAGCGGGTGGCGCCGCCCTGGGCGATCATGCGCAGCTGGGTCTGGAAGGGCGCGACCTCCCCCACATTCAGGCCGGCCACCGTCACCTGCCCGCCGAGCACCGCCGTGCGCATGGGGCCGGCGCCCTGGAAGGGCACATGGTTCAGCTTCACGCCCGTGGCCTGCTCGAACAGGACCAGGCACAGATGGTCGTCGGTCCCGATGCCGGTGGAGCCGAAGGTAACGCCGCCGGGATCCTTCTTGGCCGCTTCGACGAGGTCCTTCAGCGTCTTGATGGGACTGTCCGGTTGCACCGAGAAAGCGGAGGGGTCCGAGACGAGGTTAGCCACATAGTCGAAGTCGGACAGCTGGAACTTGGTCTGCCGCTCAATGGGCAAGGTGACGAGGCCCGGCATGTTGGTGACGCCGAGCGTGTAGCCATCGGGCTTGGCACGGGCGACGCCGGCGAGCGCGATCTCGCCCGAGGCGCCCGGCTTGTTGACGACGATGACCTGCCCGCCCAGTTCGGTGGAGAGGAAGCCGGCGAAGGTCCGGGCGGTCACATCCGTGCCGCCGCCTGGCGCAAAGCCCACCACCAGTTCCACCGGACGGCTCGGGAAGGTATCGGCGCGCAGCACGGCGGGCGCCGCGACTAGCCCGGCGGCCAGGCCGGCAGCTGTACCCATGAAGCGCCGGCGAGAGAGAGAGATGTCCATGGTGTCCTCCAGATTATGTTTATTCGGAAAGGGGATAGAACGGCGCGCGGTCGCTCACTCCGCCGCCTCGGCGGTGATGCCGTCGCGCCAGGCGATGAGGCGGCGGATGCCCTCGCGCATGGTCACTTCCGGCTTCCAGCCGATAACGCGCTCCGCCTCCTCATGGGCGATGCGGAAGGCGCCACCGGTGGTCAGGCGCACCTTTCCGGGCTCGGGCTCCACATGCTCCGGCGCGATGGGAATGCCGGCCACCTCGGCCACCAGATTGACCAGTTCCAGCGTGGTCACGGGCGCGGGGCCGGAAAGGTTCACCGCCACGTCGGTCGCGGGCGAAGCGAGCGCGGCCGCATTGGCGCGGGCCACATCGCCCACATAGACGAAATGCTTGGTCTCGGACCCGTCGCCCAGCACGCGGGGGGCGAGGCCCTTCTTCAGCCGGTCATGGGTCTCGATGATGTAGAGCGCATTGGCGGCGCGATAATGCTGGCGCTCCCCATAGACGGTGGAATAGCGCAGGATCACATAATCAAGGCCATAGCGGCGGAAGGCATCGCGGCAGAGCTGCTCGCCGATGATCTTGGAAGCACCATAGAGCACTGCCGCCGGCGGCGCGCCGGCCGAGTGGAACGGCGTCTTCTCCACCAGTTCGCCCGCCACCCCCGGCCCGTAGCCATAGACCGCATTGGAGGAGGCAAAGACCAGCTTGCGCACGCCATTGGCGCAGCAGGCGGCGATCACGTTGCGCACGCCGTCAATGTTCACCTGCAGGCCCACATCCGGGTCGCGGTCCATGGAGATGGTCATCATGGCGGCAAGATGGATCACGCCGTCCACATTGCGGATGGCGCGCAGGAGCTGCGGCAGGCGGGTGATGTCCGCCGTCTCGATGCGCACGCGCGGATTGCCCTCCAGGTGCGCGATGGTCTCGCGGGCGCCGAAGGAGAAATTGTCCAGGATCACCACCTCGGCGGCGCCCTGGGCGAGCAGCAAATCGGCGGTGGTGGAGCCCACCAGGCTGGCGCCGCCCACGATCAGGAAGCGGCCGCCAGCAATGGCGAGGGCGGGGGTGCGTTCGGTCGAAGTCATGGCGTTTCCGTCAGCGTGCGATGGACAGGGGATTTTCGTGGAGGCCAAGGAAGATGCTCTTCACCTGGCCGTAGAGGCGCAGCCCCTCAATGCCCTTCTCGCGGCCGATGCCGCTGGCCTTGAAGCCACCGAAGGGCGAGGAGATGTGGGACTGCTTGTAGGTGTTGATCCAGACCGAGCCAGCTTCCAAGGCCCGGCCGACGCGCCAGGCGCGCTTGAAGCTCTCGCTCCAGATGCCGCAGGCCAAGCCAAAGGCGGTGCCGTTGGCCTTCTCGATGAGGTCCGCTTCGTCCTTGAATGGCAGGGCGACGAGGACCGGACCGAAGATCTCTTCCTGACAGAGCATCGCATCAGGGCCGAGGCCCTCGATGACGGTGGGCAGGTAATAGGCGCCGCCGTCATAGGCGGGTCCCGTGGGGATGGCGCCGCCCGCCAGCACCGTGCCGCCCTGAGCCAAGCCCCGTGCCACATGGGCCGCCACCTTGTCGCGATGATGGAAGGAGGCGAGCGGCCCCACCTCCACCTCCGGGGCATCGGGCGCGCGCACACGAACTGCACTGGCGCGGGCGGCGACGCGGTCCACCACTTCGCGATAGACGCTCTCTTCCACGAACAGGCGCGAGCCGGCGACACAGCTCTGGCCGGCCGAACCGAAGATGCCGGCCGCCACCGCCGCCACCGCATGGTCGAGATCGGCGTCCGCGAACACCACGTGAGGCGACTTGCCGCCCAGTTCCAGCGCCACGGGCGCGAGGCGCTCGCCCGCCACCTTGCCGATGGCGCGGCCCGTGACCGTGCCGCCGGTAAAGGAGATCATCCGCACACCGGGATGGGCGACCAGCGCCGCGCCCACCGTCTCCCCCCGCCCCTGCACCACCTGGAGCTGGCCCTCCGGCAGGCCGGCTTCCAGGCAGATGCGCGCCAGTTCCGGCGCGAGCAAGGGCGTGTCCTCGGAGGGCTTCAGGAGCACGGCATTGCCCGCCGCCAGAGCGGGGGCGATCTTGCCGGCCTCGTTCATGATGGGGGAGTTCCAGGGGGTGATGCAGAGCACCACGCCATAGGGCTCCACCACGGTCATGGCCACATACTCGCCACGCGAGGGCTGGACCTCAGTCTCCATGGTCTCAACCACGCCCGCATAATAGCGGAAGGCGCCGGCGGCCGAGTCCACCATGCCCCGGCACTCGGCCAGCGGCTTGCCGCTGTCGCGCATCTGGAGCTGGGCCAGGCTCTCCTTCTCGGCCGCGATGCGGCGGGCGATCTCCTGCATCACCAGCGCCTTGCGCTGGGGCGCCAGCGCCCGCCAGGGCGAGGTGCGATAGGCCTGCCAGGCCCGCTCCACGATCCCGTCAATGGCATCGAGCGGCGTTGCAGCCACCGTCCCGACAATGCGGCCGTTGGCGGGATCGATGGAGACGATCTCCTCCTGCGGCGGCGTGATGGCCCGTGCGCTCACTGGCATCGGTGCTTCCTCCTGAATTGCGCCGGCACGCTAGACGCGCGTCGCCCTTGGCTGCCAGGGGGTAGATGCCGATGATCCGCTCGATGATATTATTGATAAAAAGGACGTAGAAACGCTCCCGAGCGTCCCTCATCCCTGTCTTCGTTCCGCCTTTGGCGAAAGCGTCCCGATGCCCCGTTCCCGTCCTGCCCCCGATGACGAAGCCGAAGCGGCGGCGGAGGCCCGCTTCACCCTGCCGGGCGACGAGCGCCCGCTGGCGGCGCCGGTGGCGGCGGTGATCGCGGCGCTGGAGGCGGACATCATTGCCGGCCGCATCCTGCCGCGGAACCGGCTGATCGAAGACCATCTGATGGAGGATTACGGCGCCAAGCGCCATGTGGTGCGCGCGGCGCTGGAAGAGCTGGAGCGGCTCGGCGTGGTGGTGAAGCCGCGCTATCGGGGAGCGGAACTGCGCCGCTTCGACAAGGCCGAGATCGCGCGGCTCTATGACATGCGCGAGGTGCTGCACCGGGCGGCGGTGGCGCGCATCCGCCCGCCCTCGGAGGAGGCGCTGAAGCCAGTGCGGCACTGGCTGGAGGCCCATGCAGCGGCGGCGCGCGAGGGCGACCTCGTCGCCATCCACCGCACCAACATGATGTTCCACGATGCGGTCTTCGCCCTGTGCGACAACCCGTTTCTGGTGGCCACCATCCGCCAGCACGACTGGCTGAGCTTTCCCATCCGCGCCTATGGGGTGGCGGATGCGGCCGCCCTCGCCCAGGCCTGCGACGAGCACCGCACGCTGGTGGACCTGCTGGTGGCTGGCCAGATGGAAGAGCTGGAGGCGCTCACCATCTCCCATATGAGCCGCGCCCGGCGGCTCTATGAGGAGAAGTTTCTGACCCGCGCGCGAACCCCGGCGGCCTAAGCGCGAGCTTGGCCAGACGGGCTCCCCGAATGGAAGGCCATCGCCTTTTGTGTCGGCAAATCAGGGCGAAGCGGGTATGAGGGGTGACCTTCCTGCCCGGCCCGGGCGACACCTGCAAGAGCCTGACATGACTGTGACGGACACCCTCGACGCCTTCGTCCCCCACGGCCATTTCGACCGCGCGCCCACCGGCGACGGGCCCCTTTCGGGCCGCATCTTCGCGGTGAAGGACTTCTTCGACGTGGCCGGCGTACCCACGGCGGCAGGCAGCCCGGACTGGCTTGCCACCCACGACATTCCCAGCCGCAGCGCGTCCGTAGTGGACAAGCTCTTGGCCGCCGGCGGCCATCTGGTGGGCAAGACCCACACCGACGAGCTGGCCTGGAGCCTGAACGGCGAGAACCATCATTACGGCACGCCCATCAACCCGGCCGCGCCCGGCCGCATCCCCGGCGGGTCGTCCTCCGGCTCGGCGGCGGCGGTGGCGGGCGGCCTCGTGGACTTCGCCGTCGGCTCCGATACCGGCGGCTCGGTGCGCCTGCCGGCGAGCTATTGCGGCATCATCGGGCTGCGCCCCACCCATGGGCGCATCGCCATCGACGGCGCGGTCCCGCTGGCCCCCTCCTATGACAGCGTCGGCTGGTTCGCCCGCGACCCGGTTCTGTTCGCGCAAGTGGGCGCGGTGCTGTTTGGTGGCCTTGCGGAGGTCGGCGCCCCCGGCCGCCTGCTTCTGGCGCGCGACCTGTTCGAGGCAGCGGGGCCTGAGGTGAGCGCCGCCCTCGCGCCCGCTCTTGCGCGGGTGGCCGAGCGGCTCGGCACGGCGGAAGAGGTGGATGTGGCCAAGGGCGCCCTGCCCGCCTGGCGCAATGCCTTTCGTCTCATCCAATCGGACGAGGCCTGGGCCGCCCATGGTGCGTGGGTGCAAAAGGTGAAGCCCAGTTTCGGCCCCGGCGTGCGCGAGCGCTTCGCGGCTGCCTCGGCCCTGGATGCCGGGGAAGTAGCCGCAGCGCGGGTGGTGCGCGACGAGGTGCGGGCGCGCATGGATGCCCTGCTCGGCAGCGATACGCTCATCGTGCTGCCCACCGCGCCGGGCATTGCGCCCTTGCGCAACACCCCCGGCGATGCCCTGGAGAGCTTCCGCGCGCGGGCGCTGGAATTGCTCTGCCCCGCCGGCCATGCGGGCGTGCCGCAGATTTCCCTGCCGCTCGGCACGCTGGAGGGTTGCCCCGTCGGCCTTTCGCTGATGGCCCCGCGCGGCAAGGATGAATATCTCCTCGCCGCCGCGAAAACCCTACTCGGCTGAGGAGCCTATTCGGCGGCCAGAAGGCCGCCGCCCTCGGTGACGCGGCGCAGGTGATGGGCGGTGTCGCCGAGCATCAGCTCGATCATGGCGAGGCGCCGGAAATGATGGGCGCCCAGATATTCCATGGTCATGCCGATGCCGCCATGGAGCTGCACCGCGCTCTGGCCCACGAAGCGCGCGGCGCGGTTCACCTGCACCTTGGCGGCGGACAAAGCCAGGCGCCGCGCTTCGGCATCCTCCGCCTCCGCCATCATGGCCGCATAGAGCGCCATGGAGCGCGCCTGTTCCAGCGCCACCAGCATGTCCGCCGCCTTGTGCTGGAGCGCCTGGAAGGTGCCGATGGCAACGCCGAACTGCTTGCGGGTCTTCAGATAGTCCACCGTGAGGGCAGTGAGCGCCTCCATAAGGCCGACTGCCTCCGCACACAGCGCCGAGATGGCGCCATCCACCACCTTCTCCACCACGGGCAGCCCGGCATCGCCGACGCCCAGAAGCGCATCGGCGGGGACGAAGACATCCGTGAGGGTCAGGTCCGCCGCCCGCCCGCCATCCTGGGTCGGATAGGCCGTGAGGGTCAGCCCCGGCGCGTCCGCCGGCACCAGGAAGAGGGAGATGCCCTCCTGCGCCCGGCGCTCGCCGCAGGTGCGCGCGCTCACCACCAAGAGGCCGGCGGCATCGGCGTTGAGCACCACACTCTTGCGCCCGTCGAGGCGGAAGCCGCCCTCCACCGCGCGGGCCGAGGTGGCGACATCATTCAAATCGTAGCGCGCCTGCGCCTCGCCATGGGCGAAAGCGAGGCGCAGCGAGCCATCCATGACCTTGGGCAGAATGTCCGCCCGCTGCGCGGCGCTCCCGGCCCAGCGCACGGCACCGCCCCCCAGCACGATGCTGGCGAGATAGGGCTCGGGCGCCATCACGCGCCCTAGCGCGGCCGTGACGATCTGCACGTCCACCGGCCCGCCGCCAAAACCGCCATCGGCCTCCGGAAACGGCAAGGCGAGGAGACCGAGCTCGGCCAGCGCCGCCCAGCCTGCCTCTGGAAAGCCCAGGGGCGCTGCGCGGGCGGCGGTGAGCTGCTCCAGCGTGCCATAGGTGTCGGTGGCCCAGCGCTCCACGCTGTCTTTGAGGAGAAGCTGCTCGGAGGAAAGGTCAAAATCCACAGCGCATCCCCCTCACAGGCCCAGGATCGCCTTGGCGATCACATTGTGCTGGATCTCGTTGGACCCGCCATAGATGGAGACCTTGCGGTGGTTGAGATAGACCGGCGCCGCCGCTTCCGCGAAGGCGAACAGGCCGTCCATGTCGTCGCCAAGGCCACCCCGCGCCGCAATCCCCTGCGGGCCGGCCAGTTCCAGCAGCAATTCGGTGGTGGCCTGCTGAAGCTCGCTCCCCTTGATCTTGAGAATGGAGGAGGCCGGATCGGGCTTGGTGGGATCGCGTGTGGCCTGCGCCGCCACCACCCGCATCTGGGTGATCTCCAGCGCTTTGAGCTCGATCTCCACGGACGCGAGACGGCTGCGGAAATCCATGTCGTCCCACACGGTCCCCGCCCCCGCAGGCGTCACCCGCGCGAGGCGCTTGACGCGGGCGAGGCGCTCCTTGGACATGCCGATGCGGGCGATCCCGGTGCGCTCGTTGGAGAGCAGGAACTTGGCATAGTCCCAGCCCTTATTCTCCTCGCCCACCAGGAGCTCCGCCGGCACCCGCACATGATCCAGGAAGATCTCATTGACCTCGTGCCGGCCATCAATGGTGATGATCGGCCGCACGGTGATGCCGGGGCTGTCCATGGGGATGAGCAGGAAGGAGATGCCCGCCTGCTTCTTGGCCGACGGATCGGTGCGGGCGAGGCAGAACATCCAGTCCGCATATTGGCCGAGCGTGGTCCAGGTCTTCTGGCCGTCGACGATGTAATGATCGCCCTCGCGCACCGCCCGCGTCTTCAGCGAAGCGAGATCCGAGCCGGCGCCGGGCTCCGAGAAGCCCTGGCACCACCAGTCCTCCAGGCTCTTGATGCGCGGCAGGAAGCGGGCCTTCTGTTCCGCGCTGCCGAAGGTGGCGATCACCGGGCCCACCATGAAGCAATTGAACTGCAAGGGCAGCGGAACCGCCGCCTGCATCAGCTCTTCCATGAAGATGTAGCGCTCAACCGCGCTCCAGGGCTGGCCACCATGCTCCACCGGCCAATGGGGCACCGCCCAGCCCTTGTCGTTGAGGATGCGTTGGGAGGTGACGTAGTCCTCCCGTGCGAGGGGACGCCCTTCCGAGACCTTGGCGCGGATGGCGGCTGGGATCTCGGTGCGAAAGAAGGCCCGCACCTCCTCGCGGAAGGCGATCTCCTCGGGTGTGAAGCGCAGGTCCATGGCGGTTGCCCTCTATCCTGACCTATGCCTTGTCGGCGAAGGAGCCGCCCTGCTCCGCCAACGTTCGCAGCAAGGCAGCGGGGCGCAGGCTCTCGTCGCCCGTTTCCTCGGCGAAGGTGTCCAGCGCTTCCACGATCTTGGAAAGTCCGACGCTCTCCGCCCAGTGCATGGGGCCGCCGGTGAAGGGGGGCCAGCCATAGCCGTTGATCCAGACGAGGTCGATGTCGCCAGCCCGGGCCGCGATGCCTTCCTCCAGGATGCGCGCGCCCTCATTCACCATGGGATAGAGCAGGCGCGCCATGATCTCGTCCGGCGTGAAGGCGCGGCGCGTGATGCCCCGCTCGGCGGACAGGGCGAGGATGAGCGCCTCCGTCTCCGGATCGCGCTCGCCCTTGCGGGCGCCAGCCGGATACAGATAGACGCCGCGCCCGGTCTTCTGGCCGAAATGGCCCCGCTCGCACAAGGCGTCCACCACCGGGGCCTTCACGCCCGTGACCTTGCGCGCCCGCCAGCCGATGTCGAGGCCCGCGAGGTCCAGCACCGCGAAGGGGCCCATGCGGAAGCCGAAGGCGGTGAAGGCGTCATCCACCTCGTGGGGCAGCGCGCCGGCCAGCAGCACGCGTTCGGCCGCCTGGCTGCGCTTGGCCATCATGCGGTTGCCCACGAAGCCGTAGCACACGCCCACCACCACCGGCACCTTGCCCAGGCGGCGGCCAAGATCGAGGCCGGTCATCAGCACGTCCGGTGCGGTGGCCTTGGCGCGCACCACCTCCAGCAGGCGCATGACATTGGCCGGACTGAAGAAATGAAGCCCCACCACATCCTGCGGCCGGCTGGTGGCGGCGGCGATGGCATCCACGTCCAGATAGGAGGTGTTGGTGGCCAGGATGGCGCCGGGCTTGGCGACGCGGTCGAGGGTGCCGAAGATATCCTTCTTCACCGCCATGTCCTCGAAGGCGGCTTCCACCACCACATCGGCCTCGGCCGCCGCCTCCAGGCCCACGCCGCCCGAGATCAAAGCCAGTTGCGCCGCCATGGCGTCCGGCGCGAGAGAGCCGCGCTTCACGGAGGTCTGGTAATTGGCCTTGATGCGGGCGAGCCCCGCCTCCAGGGCCTCCGCCTTCACCTCGATGAGGGTGACGGGAATGCCCGCCTGGGCAAAGCACATGGCGATGCCGCCGCCCATGGTGCCGGCACCGATGACGGCGGCGCGGGCGATGGGGCGCGGGCGCACCTCCTTGCCGATGCCCGGCACGCGGGCGGCCGCCCGCTCGGCGAAGAAGAGATGGCGCAGGGCCTTGGAGCTGGGATCCTTCACCAGGTCCTGGAAAGCGGCGCGCTCCACCGCCAACCCGTCCTCGAACGGCAGGTCCAGCGCGGCCCTCACGGACTTGGCCAGCGCCGCCACATTGGGCATGCGCGGGGCGCGCTTGACGGCTTCGGCGGCGGCGGCCTCGAAGGCGGCGCGGTCGGCCTCGGAGAAGCGGTCGGCCCGGTCGCGCACGCGCGGCAATTGGGGCTGGTCTGCCAGCTCAAGGGCAAGGCGACCCGCCTCCGCCAGCAGGTCGGCCTCTTGCAGACGGTCGGCAAGGCCCGTGGTGAGGGCCTCCGCCGCATCCACCGGCTCGCCGCTCGCCATCAATTCGAAGGCACGGGCGGCACCAAGGATGCGGGGCAGGCGCTGGGTGCCGCCAGCACCTGGAATGATGCCGAGCTTGATTTCCGGCAGGCCGAGGCGGGCCTTGGGGCTGACCACGCGGGCATGGCACGCCAGCGCCAGTTCCAGGCCGCCCCCAAGCGCCACACCATTGACGGCCGCCACCACGGGCTTGGCGCTGGCCTCAACCGCCTGGAGCACCTCCGGCAAGGACGGCGATAATGGAGGCTTGCCGAATTCGGAGATGTCCGCCCCTGCCACGAACGCCTTGCCCGCGCCCGTGACCACCACCGCGCGCACCGCGGGGTCCGCATTGGCTTGCGCGATGCCGGCTGCGATGCTGGCGCGCACGGCGGCGGAGAGCGCATTGACCGGAGGATTGTCGATGGTGAGGCGCATCACGCCATCCGCACCTGCTTCCGTCCGCACCGGTCCCATGGCATCCTCCCTCTCATTCTGCATTGCAGAATTGAAGTTCACAGTTATGGTCGTGTTGGGCTATGGATGAGCCCATGTCAAGCCATGTCCGGCATTGGCTTGGCGGTTCAGCAACGTGCATTCTGCATTGCAGAATGACTACGGCGCTGCGTCTCGCCGCCCCCTTCTGAGGCTCCTTCATGCCCCGCGTTCAGCCCCCTCAGACCGATGCCGAAGACGGATCGAAAGACGACCGCCATTTCGTGACAGCGCTGGCGCGGGGGCTGGAGGTGCTCTCGGCCTTCAAGCCGGGAGAGACGCTGCTGGCCAATCATGAGATCGCGGCCCGCTGCGGCCTGCCCCGCTCCACCGTCTCGCGGCTCACCTACACGCTCACGAAGCTTGGCTACCTGCATTTCGTCGAGGAAGCAGGGAAATACCGCCAGGGCACGCAATTGATGGCGCTGGGCTCGGTGGCGCTCGGCGGCCTTTCGGTGCGCCAGATCGCCCGCGCCGGCATGCGCGAGCTCGCCACCTTCTCGGACGGCACGGTGGGGCTCGGCGTAAGGGACCGCCTGAGCATGCGCTATGTGGAATGCCTGCGCGGCACGGCAGCCATCTCGCTCAACATCGACGTGGGCTCACGCATGTCCATGGCGCGCAGCTCCATGGGCCGGGCCTATGTGGCGGCGCTGGCGCTGGACGAGCGCGCGGCGCTCTATGATGAGTTGAGCCGGGTCGATCCTCTGGCCTGGCCCAAGCTCCAGCAGGGCCTGGAACAGGCGCTGGAAGATCATCGCACGCTCGGCTGCTGCTGCTCCTTCGGGGAGTGGCAGGAAACGGTGAGCGCCATCGCCGTGGGGTTCCGGCCCGGCGGCGGGCTCGACCCCATGGTGGTCAATTGCGGGGCGCCAACCGTCATCACCTCGCCCGACTTCCTTCTGAAGGACGTCCGGCCACGGCTCATCGCCCTGGCCCGGCGCCTCGAAGGCGTGATGGGCGCCTGACCTGCGCCCTCAATGGCCCCCGCCGCCGCCCTTGTTCACCGGCCGGCGCATGAGGGGGGCGAAGAAGAAGAGGGTGACGAACAGGCCGGTCAGCACCAGAAAGACATCCGAAAAAGCCATCACTTCCGCCTGGATGCGCACCTGGCCGGCCAGCTTCTTGAGCGCCGCCAGCTCCGCATCGGACCCGAGCGCGGAGAGCGCCGCCGTCATGGTGTCCAGCCGCTCCACGGCCGCACCCCGCGCCCATTGCACGCTCTCGTGCAGGCGGGCGAGGTGGAGGTCCCAGCGATTGTTCAGCACCGTATTGATGAGCGCGAGCCCCACCGCCCCACCTAGATTCCGGGTGAGGTTGAACAGGCCCGAGGCATTCTTCAATTGTGCCGGCGGCAAGGTGCCCAGCGAGACGTTGTTGATGGGGATCATGGCGGTCATCAGCGACACGCCGCGCAAAATCTGGGGCACCAGCAATTCCCAGAAATCCCAATCCTTGGTGATGTAGGTCACCTGCCAGGTGCCGATGGCAAAGCCCAAGAAGCCCGCCGCCATCATGATGCGCGGATCCACCTTGGCCGAAAGCCGCCCGGCTATGGGCGCGGTCAGGAACATGGCAAGGCCCGAGACGAACATGGTCTCGCCGATCATCAGGGCCGAATAGCCGCGCACCCGGGCCAGATAGAGCGGATAGAGATAGGTCAGGCCATACAGGCCGATGCCCATGACGAAGCTGAAGGCCGAGCCCACCGCAAAGTTGCGGTTCGCGAACGCCCGCAACTCCACCACCGGGTGACGGGCCATGAAGGCCCGCGCGAAGAAGGCGACGGAGGAGAAGGCACAGACCACCGCGAAGGCGAGGATAGTGTTGTCCTCGAACCAGTCATTGGTGGGCCCTTCCTCCAGCACATATTCCAGGCTGCCCAGGAAGCCGGCCATAAAGAGAAGGCCCCACCAGTCGAAGCGGTCGAGCAAGGACAGGTCCGGCTCGTCGAAATCCACCAGGATGGCGCAGGCGATGGCCACGAAAATGCCAGGCACCACATTCACCAGGAACAGCCAGTGCCAGGAGAAAAGGTCGGTGAGATAGCCGCCAACGGTCGGCCCGATGGTGGGCGCCAGCGTCGCCACCAGCCCGATCATGGGCGAGACCACCGATTGCTTCTCACGCGGGAAGACCGAATAGGCCGCCGCGAACACGGTGGGGATCATGCCGCCGCCCAGGAAGCCCTGGAGGGCGCGATAGACGATCATCTGGCTGATGGTGGTGGCGGTGGCGCATAACAGGCTCATGGTGGTGAAGCCCACCGCCGAGGCCACGAACAGCCAGCGCGTGGAGAAGGCCCGCGACAGGAAGCCTGACAGCGGGATCATCACCACCTCGGCGATGAGATAGGAGGTCTGGACCCAGGAAATCTCGTCCGAGCTCGCCGCCAGCCCCGCCTGGATCTCCGCCAGCGAGGCCGAGACGATCTGGATGTCCAGGATCGCCATGAACATGCCGAAGACCATGCACAGGAAGGCGAACATGCGCCGCCCCTCGGACGAGGGACGGGCCGTCGCGGCGGGCAAGGCGAGGGTACCGGACATGACGGGCCTCAGCTGCGCGTGTCGACGATGGCGTTGACCGACATGCCCGGCCGCAGCACGCCGGCCTGGCGTGCCTCGTCGTCGAGCTCGATGCGCACCGGCACGCGCTGGACGATCTTGGTGAAGTTGCCCGTGGCATTCTCCGGCGGCAGCAGGCTGAAGACCGAGCCGGAGGCTGGCGCGATGCTCACCACGCGGCCATGGAAGGCACGGCCGGGAAAGGCGTCCACTTCCACGTCCACCGCCTGGCCGGGATGCAGGCGGCCGAGCTGGGTCTCCTTGAAATTGGCATCCACATAAACCTTGGAGATAGGCACCAGCGCGATGAGGCGCGTGCCCGCCTGCACCAATTGCCCCACCTGCACCGCCCGGTTGCCGACGATGCCGTCAAAGGGCGCGCGCACGAAGGTGAAGTCCAGGTTGCGCTTGGCCTGGTCGCGGGAGACCGTCAGTTCCGCCAGCGTGCGGGAGGCCTCGGTCTGCTGGGCCTTGAGCACCGCCACATTGGCCTGAGCCGAGGCGACCGCCGCCTTCGCGGCGTCTACGGCCGCCTGCGCCTTGTCGCGGGCGGCGACGGCGTTTTCGAGCGTGGAGCGGCTGGCAAATTCCGACTTGGCGAGCTTGGATTGCCGCTCATAGTCGAGCTGGGTGCGGTTCAGCTCCGCCTCGTCCGCCGCCAGTTCCGCGACCGCCTGATCCACGCTCGCCTGCCCGGCGATGATCTGCTGGCCATAGCGGGCGATGGTGGCCTGCTGGGTGGCGATCTTGTCCTCCGCCGCCTGGAGGGAGAGGGCATAGTCGCCATCATCGATATGGGCGATGACGTCGCCCGCATGGACGGGCTGGTTGGTGTCCACGTCGATGCTGACGATATGGCCGCCCACCTTGGCCGCCAGAACGGAGGTATCCGCCGCCACATAAGCATCGTCGGTGGAGACCAGGAAGCGGCCCACCGTCCACCAGTTCAAGCCGTAATAGAAGCCAGCTGCCCCGGCGAGGACGAGCACGGCGCCAAGAATCTTGCGCTTGCGGGACGGCTTTCGCGCATCCGCCTGGTCTGCCGGCTGAGACGCGGGTGCCTGCCCGTCCGGGCGCTTGGCAGTGACGTTAGGCGCCTCGCTGCGGGGCGCCTCCGCCTCCGCGCGCGGCTGGGATGCTCCGGTGCGCTCCGGCATCTGGGAGGCCTCCCGGGTCGGGGGCGCATCCTCTCTCTTCAGAAGGACTGGGGCCATGGTCTGGGCCATTCTGGGCCTCGCTTGAGCGGGCGGTGATAAAACTGAAACGTTCAGTTCATATTTCTTTACATATCAAACCAAACGGTTTAGTCAATGGCTTTGACAGGCATGGACCGGACCGCTTAAGTGACCGGGCAAGGCGTCCCATTGTTCGGACCAACTCAGGTGCTTCCGAACAGGGAAAACTGCCCGGAGCCCATTGAAGGTCCACGGCCTTGCCGCTCACACTGGCGCCACTGCCGCAGGACGGCGGCGGGGCTCTCGGGCCGAGGGAGACATGAGCACGACCACTTCAGCTGCGCCTGCACGCACGGGCGCCCGCCAGGAACCCGAGTCCGCCAAGCGCCGCGACATCCTCGACGGCGCGCGACGGGTGTTCTTCGACAAGGGCTTCGACGGCGCCAGCATGGACGAGGTGGCAAAGACGGCCAGCGTTTCAAAGGCCACCATCTATGTCTATTTCAGCAGCAAGGAGGAGTTGTTCGAGGCCCTCGTCCTGAGCGAGCGGAGCAAGTCCGCCGAACGCCTCTTCGAAGTGGATGGCACCAGCGACGACGTCGCCGGCCTGTTGCGCCAGATCGGCATCTCCTTCCTGACCATGATGGTCGAGCCCGACCATATCCGCCTGGTGCGCATGGTGATGGGCGTGGCGGAGAAATTCCCCCGCGTGGGCCAAGCCTTCTTCGAGGCCGGCCCCTGCCAGGGCGGGCGTCGCTTAGCGGATCTCCTGCGCCAGCAGGCGGAGCTCGGCCGCCTCCAGATGCAGGACGAATTGAAGGCAGCCCACCTCTTCTTCAACCTGTGCCACGACAAGACCGTGAAGGGCCTGCTCTTCGGCTGCAACGCCCCACCCACTGCCGAGCAGATCGCACAGACGGTCGACGAGGCGGTGCGCGTCTTCCTGGCGGCTTACGGGCGTTAGAACGTCTCAAATCCTCTAGCAGGACGGGCGCGGGAGCCGGGCTATTGCGCCGCGGCTGGCACGGCCCCTTGGGACGGACGCACCGCCGGCACGCGTCCCTGCACCGTGTCGTGGATGAAAGCGAGCTTCTCCACCACCGCCGGCGGGATGACAAAGGGATAAAGGTCCGGCTGCCCCATGGAGCGGTTCAGGCAATTCACCGCATAGGTCAGCGGCAGCCAGGCGTCGATGATCCGGCGCACGTCCCGGACCCGGTGGGGGTCGAAGGAAATATCGGCCTGAAGGGCCGTATCGTCGGTGATGTCCGGATCGATGCGGATGCCGAAGGCTCCCGCCATTTCCAGCGTGTCCAGGATGTGCAGATAGTGGGAGAATGTCTCGGCCCAGTCCTCCCAGGGATGCATTGTGGCGTAGGAACTCACGAAACGCTCCTGCCAGTCTGCCGGAGCGCCCTGCTCGTAATGACGGTTCAACGCCTCCCCATAATCGTCCCGCTCATCGCCGAAGAGGGCGCGGAAGGCCTCCAACTGGCCGCCGTCGCGCACCAGCTTGTCCCAGTAGAAGTGCCCCACCTCGTGCCTGAAATGACCGAGCAAAGTGCGGTAGAGTTCGCCCATGGAGGCGCGCACCTTCTCCCGCTCAGCATCATCCGCCTCGCGCAGGGACAACGTGATCACGCCATTGTCGTGACCGGTGAGCACCTTCGGTCCCTGCGGCGGATCTGCCAGGAAGTCGAACACCAGCGGCTCGGGATCCCCGCTCCCCGGCGTGGGCAAGGGGAGCTTCAGGCGGATGAGCGAATAAAAGAGGCGCCTCTTGGCCTGCTCGATCTTTTGCCAGTCGCGGTGGTTCTCCGGGCTTGATAAGTCCGGGATGGTGCGGTTATGGCGGCACGCGCGGCAATAGGCTTCCCCCTCCCCCGCATCCACCATCCAGTTGCAGGCATAGCTTTCCCAGTTGGCGCAGAAGCGATAACGCGCCTTGGGATTGGCGAGCGCCACCCAGGTGGCCCCGTCCGGCTTCACCGCGCTGAGCGCCCCCCGGTCGGGCAGGTAACCCAGCCGCAGGCCGCACTTCACGCAGGTGGTGTTCTCGAAATAAAGCACCTGCTCGCAGTTCTGGCACTTGAAGAGCTGCATGGATGGTTCTCCCCGCCCGCCTGATGCGGCCGTCGACGGCGCACAACGCATCCCGCGCGAGGCGGTTCCCCCTTGCGCAACGCCCAACGCAACGTCGCAACGTCCAAGACAAAAGCAATCGCCCCTTTTCCGCTCCTCAAGCGTGGCAGGAGGAACCTGCGGGCCGTCCCTCCGTTGGAAGGTCAGGCCGGGACGGACACGCGGTCACCGGAGGCATAGGGCGCCTGCATCGGGTGCCTCGCACCTGAAGTGATCACGCGGACTCCCGCAAAAGCGCCCGCAACGGGCGCGCCTCACAGCACATGGAGGGAGAGAACCATGGGTCTTTTCTCGAAAGACATCAAGACTATGGACGACCTGTTCGTCCACACCCTGCAGGACATCTATTATGCCGAGAAGCGCATCGTGAAGGCGCTTCCCAAGATGATCGACAAGGCGAGCGACCCCACGCTCAAGCAGGCATTCCAGATGCATCTCACGGAGACGCAGGGCCATGTGACCCGTGTCGAGGAAGTCTTCCGCATGCATGGGGTGGAAGCCAAGACCACCACCTGTCCGGCCATTGACGGCATCATCGACGAGGCCGAGGACATCGCCAGCGAGGTGGATGATCCGGAAGTGCTCGACGCCGCCCTCGCCGCCGCCGCCCAGGCGGTGGAGCATTATGAGATGACCCGCTACGGCACGCTGGTCGCCTGGGCCAAGCGCCTGGGACGTGCCGACTGCGCCCGCGTCCTGGAACGCAACCTCGCCGAGGAAAAGGCGGCGGACCAGAAGCTCACCTCCATCGCCGAGGCGAAGCTCAACATCCGCGCGGCGGAGTAACCGCCCGCCACCGGGAGATGCGGGCCGAGCGGCCCGCATCTCCCTCAGGGCACTTCCGCGAATTGTTCCGCATAGAATTGCGTCGCCTTGAGGCCGGAGCCGGTGAGCACCACAACGGTCTCCTCGCCGTCCGTTATAACGCCCGTGGCCACCAGGTGCTTCAGCCCGGCGAACGCATGGGCTGAGGTGGGCTCCGTGTAGAAGCCCTTCGATGCCAGGAGCCGCGCCGCGCCGATGATATTGGCCTCGGGCACCGCCGCGCTGGAGCCGCCCGTGTCGCGGATGGCTGCCACCAGTTCCTGCAAGCGGATGGGTGCACGGATCGCGGTGCCTTCCGCCACGGTCGGATGGACCTCCAGCGGCGCGCCGCCGCGCCATGCGGGATGAAGTGCGGCGTGAATGGGGCAGCAGTTTTCCGGCTGGGTCACGAAAATCCGCGGCATGCGGGAGATTTCCCCGGCCGCCAGCAATTCCCGGAAGGCCATGTGGCAGCCGAGCACATTGCTCCCGGCGCCGGTGGGAATGATCACGTTGTCCGGGGCGCGGAACCCAAGATCCTCCCAGATTTCAAAGCCCAGCGTCTTGGTGCCCTGCAGGAACATGGGATGCCAGTTGTGGCTGGCGTAATAGGTCGTCTCGGCCGCGCGCATGGCGGCCTCTTCCGTGTCCTGCCGGGTGCCGGGAACCAGCGTCACCTCCGCCCCATAGGCCCGCGCCTGGGCGATCTTCGCTGGCTGGGTATAGGCCGGCGCGAAGATGCCCACGCGCATGCCGGCAGCGGCGCCATAGGCAGCGATCGCGGCCCCGCCATTGCCCGAGCTGTCCTCCACCACCCGATCAATTCCGAGCGCGCGCAGGTGAGAGATGAGCACGGACGCGCCGCGATCCTTGAAGGATCCGGTGGGAGAGAACCACTCCAGCTTGAGGCGGCAGGAGATGCCGTCGATGGTGGCTGGAACGAGTGGAGTGAGCCCCTCCCCCAGCGACACCGCGCCCGCGGCATCCACCGGCAGGGCGGCGGAATAGCGCCAGATGGAGCGCTGCTCCTTGCGGATCTCACGGCGCGTGAGCCCCTCCATGGGGGTCATCATCAAGGGATGGCCTTCGGGCGAGCGCCAGGCCAGGGTCAGGAGCGGGAAGTATTTGCCGGTGCGGGGATCAAGAAAAGCGGGTGCTTCGGAGGTCATGAGGGCACGTCAGGCTCGCGACAGAACAGGGCTCCGGCACCTTAGGAGGGAGGATGCGGAGCCGCCCATTGATCATTTCGACAAAATGTCGAAAACTGATTTTATGTCAACTAAATTGTCGAAAACGGACAAAATGTCGAAGCGCTCCGAACATGAGCTGATCCTGCGGGAGGCCGGAAAGATCGCGCAGGCGCTCGCGGAGACGTTCGCGCCCCTATGCGAGGTGGTGCTGCACGACCTCACCAACCCGTCCCATGCCATCGTCACGATCGAAAACAATATCTCCGGCCGTGCCGTTGGAGATCCGGCGACCGAACTTGGGCTCGCACGCATCGGCGATCCAGGGTTTCCCGATAAGCTGGTCAATTACGCCAACACACTGCGCGACGGCCGGCAGGTGAAGAGCACCTCCATCGGCCTCAGGGACAGCAGTGGCACCTACGTGGCAGCCCTCTGCCTCAATATGGACGTGTCGTACCTCAACGGCATGGCCGACTATATCCGGGCCTTCACCGCCATTCGCGCCGGGGACGGCATGACGGAGAGGATCCAGGGGCCGCGGTCGGAGGACATCCTAAAGCGCATCCGCGATTTTTCCGCCGCCCGCAACAAGGAGCCGAAATCGCTCACCACCGCCGAAAAGCGCGATCTGATGGCGCTGCTGGAGGATGAGGGGCTGATGTTGCTGAAGGGGTCCGTGGACCTAGTGGCAAAGGCGCTCGGCACTGCGCGCAGCAGCATCTACTACTATCTGAACAAATAGGCCGCCAGCCGCATGCGGGCGGAGCGGGGCGAGGCCCGCCCCCCTCTCTTTAATTCCCCGCGCCCGTGCGCACGATGGTGCCCACATGCTCGCCCCTGAGCGCCGCCGTGAGGCGGCCGGGAATGAGGCCGTTGACCACCTGCACATGGGTGAGGTGGCGGGCATTGGCCATCAGTTCCGGCAGCACGCGGTCGAAGGGCAAAGCCCCCTCGGTCGCGGCCAGCGCGGCGGCGTGGACGTCCGGCAGGAAGCGGGCGCTTGCCCCCTCCGGCCCGTTGGGATCGGCGGAATAGACCCCATCCACGTCCTCCACCAGGGTGAGCCCCGCCGCACCCAGCGCATCCGCCAAGAGGAAGGCGCCCGCATCCGCCCGGTGCATCGGAATGCGGGAATTGGGGAATTCGTGGTGGTGATAGGGCGGAAAGGCACTGCCCACCACCGCGCGGGCGGCGGAGAGGTGAATGGCGAGCTGGCTGGCAATGGTGGGATGCTCCACATAGGAGACCCCTTCGCTGGCCAGAAGGGCCGCCAGGATATGCCCGTTCTGCCCGGCCTCGCTGGCGGCGAGTGGGGCGAGCGAGCCCACCGGAAGCCCGAGATCGAGCCCGACGCTCATGACGTGCCGCGCCCGTACCCCAGCGCCGGTGAGGATGAGCAGCCGATGCTCGGGAAGGAGCGCCCGCAGTTCCGCCACGATGGGCAGGATGGCCGCGGCGCCACGATCCATGATGGAGCGGCCGCCGATCTTCACCACCTGCAGCCAAGGCAAGAGGCGGATGGGCGTGCGCCCCGCCACCGGCGAGGTGAGATCGCGGTCGAGCAAGGTCTGGCGGGCGAGCGCGGAGGCCAGATGCTTGATGGAGTTGGCGGTTTCAGCCATGGCGCGCCCCTCAGTCGGCAGTGATGATGGTGCCCACATGCTCGCCCGCCAGCGCGCGGGTGAGATTGCCGGGCACGAGGCCGTTGACCACCTGCACCTGGCGCACATGGCGCGCGGCTTTGAGGAGATCCAGAACCGGAAATTCGAGGATGGAATCGTGCAGGCCCCGGGCCTTCATCTCATCCACCGAGATCTGCGGGATGAACGAGGCATCCTTGGCGGTCTTGGGATTGGCCGAATAAAGCCCGTCCTCGTCCTTCACATAGATCATGGCCTTGCAGCCGAACTGTTCGGCCACCAGGAAACAGCCGGCATCGGTGCGGTAGGGCGGGATGACGCCCTGGGCGGCCGGGCGCATCCACAGCGCATAAGGCGGCATGCCGCCGAACACCACCGCATTCACCTCTTCCAGATAAAGCGGCACAGCGGACAGGCCCGCCGCCTCCACCGCCGGAATCCCGTGCTTGGCCAACAACTGGCCGAGCATGGCCGCATTCTGCCCCGCCACCGAGGCGCCGAGCTGGGAGAGGAGGCCAGCCGGCAAGCTGAGATCGGCGGCGATGGAATAAAGATGCCGCGCCCGCGTGCCCGCGCCGGTGCCGATGAGCAGCTTGTGCGCCTTTCGGGCCGCCACGATCTCATCCACCAGCGGATAGACCGCTGCGCGGCCGCGATCGATGACGCTCTGGCCGCCGATCTTAATCACCGTGGCATCGGGAAGGATGCGCACGTCGCCTGCCGTTTCGGCAGCCGCGAGCAGCTGCGGATCGGTAAGAGATCGCTGCATCAGGAGCGTTTCAAGCTCCGCTGTGGGTCCGGCCATGCGCGCGCCTTTCGATGGGCTATCCTATGCCTGGAAGGGAATAGCTGGATACCGATTAGCACACCGCACAACAATCTGGGAAACTACGTACCTGCCCCGCGCACGCACCATTCTCGGGCGCCGCACCCGAAGTCAGCCCCAGGCAACCGAGCCCCGCTAGCCCTGGAGGTGGAAGGGCAAGGGGCGCTGTGGGTGCGTCCGGCTCTTGCCTGCGAAGAGGACGGAGCATGGACAGCGCGCAGTTGCCCGAGGATTTCGAGGCGCATCCGCCGCAAGCGGGCGCTGTTTCGGCGTCCACGCCCCCGTCCACGCCCCCGTCCACTCCTCCGTCCGCGCCTGGTCCGGTCGTTGGCCGGGATCAATCCCCTTCCGAGGGCAAGCCGCCCATCGTGCCGGGCTTTGCCTTCCGCCCGACCGCCATTGCGGGCGCCTATGAAGTGGAGATGATCCCCTTCCGCGATGCGCGCGGCACCTTCAGCCGGGCTTTCTGTGCCGATACCTTTCGCGCTCAAGGCCTGATGGACCGCTTCGTCCATGCCAATCTGTCCGGCAATCCCGCCAAGGGGACGCTGCGGGGCCTGCACCTTCAGGAGCAGCCCCGTGCCGAGGTCAAGCTCGTGCGCGCGACGCGCGGGCGGGTGCAGGACGTGGCGGTGGACCTGCGGCCGGCCTCGCCCACCTATCTGCGGTGGGCCGGCGTCGAGCTCTGCGCCGACAAACAAAACGCCCTTTATGTGCCGGAGGGCTGCGCCCACGGCTTCCTCACTTTGGAAGACCAGTGCGAGGTCTTCTACCTGGTGTCCGACGTCTATGCGCCGGACCTCGCCCGCACCTATCGCTGGGACGACCCCGCCTTCGGGATCGAATGGCAGATCGCCCCCACCCTCATCTCCGACCGCGACGCGGCGGCGCAGGATTATCGTCCATGACCATGCCCACCCCCTCGACGGCCGGGAACGGCGTCACGCTGAGCATCTGCATCCCGACCTATAATCGTGCCCGGTTCCTTGAGCATCTGTTCCCTCAGATCAAGGCGTGGGGCGAGAGCTGGGACTTCAGCTATGAGGTGGTGGTCTCCGACAACCATTCCACCGACGACACGCCCGACGTGGTGGAGCGCCACCGCGCCGAAGGCCTGCCCATCCGCTATTTCCGGCAGGAGGAGAACAAGGTTCTCTTCAACCTCATCAGCGTGTTTCATCGGGCCGAAGGGCAATATGTCCTTTACCTCGCCGACGACGATCTCCTGATCCCCGAGGCGGTGGCCGACAACATCCATTTCATGATGGCCAACCCGGAGATCCGGGCCTGCTATACGCCGTGGGAGGTCTATGACGACCTCAACAAGACCACCACCTGCCTCTTCTACCACCAGCCGGATGATCTGAAAGTCTTCAAGCCCGGCGAGGAAGCGTCGCTGCTCGGCTATGTGGTGGAGCACCACATCTTCCCGGAAATCGTCATCTACCGTGCCGACGCCGCCCGCCAGATCGCGGCCGCGCCGCGCTTCTGCTACTGGGCCTTCAGCTATATTGCCGGTGTCATCGCGGAAGGACCCGTGGCCTTCCGGCGCGTGCCCTATTTTCGGTCGGTAACGCTCACCCCGGTGATGCCGGAGCGCACCCAGGCGGGCATGGATGATGCCATGACCATCTGGGACAATTATCGCGGCGGCATCGAATACATGATCTTCAGCCTGCTGCGCCGGCATAACCTTGCCCTGAACGGGGAAATGCGGCAGGCCTTCCGCGACATGGTGGACGTGTTCGTGGAGACCCGCATGCGGGTGGCCCTGCGCCTCTGGCTCCAGCGCAAGGACTTCATCCGCGCCTATGAGATCATCTGCCGCCTGACCTATCTGGACCCGCGCCGGCTCGCCGATTTCGAGCATATGGACCAATTGCCCGTCCTGGTGATGGCGCAGACGCTCGCCCGCTTCGCCAACGGCGTCGCCGGCATCGACCGGTTGCTGGTCAGCGGCGTGGATGACGGCCAGGCGCTCGGCCAATTGTTGCGCGACGTGGGGCTGGAGCGGCGCATCCTGGTGCTGCCGCCGCCCGCCGAGCCGACGCAGAAAACGCTGGCCGGCAGTATCGTCTTCGTCCCCGAGGAGGCGCAGCGGCAGGGCTTCCTCGACCAGGGCTATGCGCCGGGCCTGGTGGTGAGCGAACGCGACATCCGCCAGTCGGTCCTGCTCTGACCGGCGCATGGTGCGCCGGAGTCCAGGAGCGCGCCTTCCCAATGCACCCGCATGTTCCCCGGCCCAACGGGCGAGGATCATGCGGGTTTTTCTTTTCGAGGCTGGCGCAAGGCGCGGTGCGACGGATGCCTTGGAAATGATGCCTCGGGGATCCTGCAGGCTGCCGCACCCGCCCGCTTGCGCACGCGCCGGCCGGCGTCCGTTCAGGGACGCATGTCCAGTCCGAGCGCGGTCAGGCTCGCATCCTCGGGGAAGCAGGCATGGAAATGGCCGAGGCTGCCCTTGGCGCAGGTCCGCCCCATGAGGCGTTGCGTGGCGCCCATGACGTCGGCCCGCTCACCCAGGGTCGAGAGGAACCAGCCGCGCGGATCCACGCCGAGGGCCGCGGCGAAATCCCGGGACCGGCGCGGCATGTCCATCATCCCGGCATAGACGCGCGAGAGGGTGCGCAAGGTGGCGCGCGGCGTGCGGGTGCGCCGCATGTCCGCCGCTGCCCGCGCCGACAAGGGGTCCAGCAAGGAAGGCGTGCGATGGAGTGCATCGAGAAGCGCGACGCATCGATCGGCATCGTGCACCACATGGCCGTTGCGGCCATCGCGCACCAGGCTGGTCTCGGCCGCATTGTCGAACACCAGGGGCACCACGCCGAGCGACATGGCTTCCACCAGCGCATTCTCGGCGGTGCCGTAATGACCGGGTGTGAGCAGATAGAGAAAGAGGTCCAGCTCGCGAAGGACAGAGGCAGGATCACTGGCATAGCCCATGAAGCGCACGCGCTCTGGATGCCGCATGCCGGCCGCCCGCGCCGCCACTTCGCCGAGCGGGTCGAGATGGCCGAAAAAGGACACCCGCAAATCCGCATCGACGGCGTCGATGATGTCGAACACCTCAGGGTGGAGCTTGATGAAATCCACCGTGCCCAGATAGCCGCAACGCAAAGGCGCGCGGGCGGGCGGCCGGACGATGGGGGAAAAGCCGAAGCCGGAATTGGCCACCGCGAACCGCTCGCGTCCCGCCGCGATCACCGGCTCCAGATTGGGCGCGGCATAGGAGCAGGGTGAGGTGAAAAGGGTGTGGTCTGCCAGCGCAGGCAGGCGTTCCGGAATCAAGGGCGCATTGAGGCCGGAAATGTGCGTCCACAGCGCAAGGCGCATGGGCGGGAGATCAGCGGTGGCCAGCAGGGCATAGAGGCGGGGATGGTTCCACCACTCCACCTGCACGATGTCGCTGGCGGCCACCAGCGCCGGAATCTCCTCCACCGGCGGCGCCACCACGATGCGCCCCCCGGCGGCCGCAATGCGGGCCACATAATCGAGGTCCTTCGGGGGCTCCAGGAGCACAAACGTGTGCCGCATGCGGGCCACCTTGCCGCGCCCTCTGGCCGAGGCCTCCATCAATGCCGCATGGGCCTTGCCCACGCCGCCGCCCAGATGGGCACTGATGTGGAGGATCTTCATTCAGCCGCCACGGGAAGCACAACGGTGCCGCCAGGCGCGGGAACCGCGGGATCAAGCTGAACCGCTGCCTTGAAGCGCGCCAGCAGCTCGCCACGATAGGGGTCGATGTTGTCGGGGAGGCAATGGGAAAGCTGGCCGCAGCCGCCGCACACCGCATTTTCCCGCCGCCGTCCCTCCAGATGCTGGAGGCGTAGCGCATTGAGCGCCGGTGCGTTCCAGATGTCCTTCAGCGACGTGGTGCGCACGTCGCCCACCACCAGCTTGCGGCCCCAGTCCAGGAAGCAGGAGCTCACCAGCCCGTCGGCATTCACCGAGATGCCGTAGAAGATATAGGGGCAGGTTTCGGTCTCGCCGACGGGCTGCTGGTAGATGCCCTGCGAGATGGTCACGCCGGTGTGGGCCTCGATGTCGAATTGCGGCCAGCAGGGCGCGAAATTCTCGATGAAGATGCGGTCGCAATGGTCGCCGAATGTGTCGAAGAACTCCTGGCGCTGCGCCTCGCTGATCAGCTCGCCGGGGATCTTCACCACCACTTCGCAATTGCCCTTGTTCTCATAGAGCCAGCGCACATTGCGCACGAAGCCGTCGAAATCGAAGTCGACGCCGGTGAAGCGGCGATATTGCTCAGGTGTCATGCCGTCGACGGAGATGTTGATCTTGTCGAGGCCAGCTTCCAGCACAGGGCCGAGGCGTTCGGGTGAGAGGAAGGTGCCGTTGGTGGTGGTGTCCACATAGTCCACCTGACCGCTCGCCTTGGCATAGGCGATCATGTCGGCCAAGCGACGATTGAGGAAGGGCTCGCCATCCTTGTAGAGGCGCAGCACCTTGATGGGACGGGAGAATGCCGACAGGTCGTCGATGATCTTGGTGAAGACCTCGAACTTCATGGCGCCCTGGTAGCGGCCGGTCTCGCGGATGAGGTCGCGATGGCCGGTGGGGCAGAAGCTGCATTGGAAATTGCACGCGCTCGCCGGGTCCACGAACACGATATAGGGCGCGTCGAGGGGAATGACCGTCTCCAGCCGCGTGCGGCCCTCAAGGTTGATACGCGGCTTGATCTCGGCCTTCATGATCGCCCTTCCCCTCCTTGTCAGCGCACGGCCGGCGCCAGATTGCAGACACCGACGACGGCGGTCGGATCGCCGGGGCGGGGGGGCGCGCTGCCGAATTCCAGCAGGTCGCGGCGCCCCAGGGCGTCCGCCGTCCGCTCCGCCAGTTGCCGGACCGTGACGGGCACACCTGAGCAGATGTTGATTGCGCCAGGCTGTCGGCTTTCAACGATGCCGGCGACCATGGCGCCGGCCACTTCCACATCCAGGAAGTCGCGCACCTGCGTCCCCGCCGAGAGGCGCGCCACCTCGCCGGCGGCGAGCTTCGCCTTGATATGGGCGACGAGGCGGCTCGGATGCTCGCCCTCGCCATGGAGATAGAACAGCCGCGCCCAGGAAAAGGTCGTCTCGCAGTTGACCTCGCTGCCGGCGAAGAAGGCGGTCAGCATCTGGAAAGTGGAGAGCTTCGCCGTGGCATAGAGCGTGTCGGGGCCGAGCAGCGCGTCCACGGTGAGATGGTCGCCCGGCAAGGCATATTCAAAGCAGGTGCCGATGCCGATGAGGTGAGGCACGCGCGCGGCCGCAACGCCCTGCGCCAACGCCAGCGTGCCACGCACGCAATCAAGGTTCGCAGGCGAGGTCAGATAGAGGCCGGGGGTGGCGATCCAAGCCGCATGGATCACCGCATCCACGCCTTGCGCCGCCTGTCCCCAGAAGGCGGCGTCCTGCGCAAACAGATCGGGGGTCTCGATCACCTGCGCCGGAAATCCCAGCCGCGCCGTCGTGCACGCGCGCACCACCGCACGCACCCGATCCCCTTGACGCACCAGCGCCTTGTGGATCTGGCGGCCGACAAAGCCGGTCGCCCCTGTGAGCAGCACCGTGCGGGGCGGGCGCGGCGAAGCGCCGGCGGTGGAAGAAGGGAGCACCATGAGTCCTCGCGGGCAAAGCTTGCCGTGCCTTAGTCCATGCGCATGGTGCCAGGCTGACCATTCCCGTGGTCGCGTGGTCCCCTTGTCCCTTGGGGCACAAGGCCCGCGACAGGTCCGCCCGTCACCTTGCCCGCGCCGGCACGCACCGGTTGAGCGAACGCGCGTTGAGAGAGTGAAGGCGATCCATGGGGAAGGAAGGGCAAGGGCGTCCCGCTTGGCTGTCTCGGTTCGCCCCCGGCCCAAGCCTGCAGCCGGGAGAGGCGCGCCACATGGCCCGTGCCTTCGACGCTCTGCCGGACATCGCCGCCGCCCGCGCCCTGCTCCGCATGGCCAATGCCTGCGCCCCCGCCGGCGCGCCCGCGCATCCGGGAGGCGATGACCTATGGATCTATGGCGGCGGGGCGCTGGGCAAGCTGGTCCGGGCCCATCTCGCCGCCGTCGGCCAGCCGGTCGCGGGGGTGATCGACCGCAATGCGGTCCCATGCGCCCGCGATCCCGCCTGGGCCGGCCTTCCCGTGCTGTCGCCCGACGCCGTGCCGGAGGCGGTGAAGGCGAAGGCATTGTTCGCGGTGGCGGTGGTCACGGCGCCCTATGTGCCGCTGGCGCGGGAGCTGCAGCGCCAGGGCTTTGCCCGCTGCCTGCCCGCCTATGACGTGACCGAGACCTTCCGCGACCGTCATCCCCTTCGCAATGGCTGGTTCGCCCCACCTTTGCGCGCACCAGGCCTTGAGGCGGCGGACGCCATGCTGGCGGGCCTCGCCGACGATGCCTCCCGCGCCCATTATCTGCGCTTTGCCGCCTGGCGGCTGGCGCGCGAGGAATGGGACTTTTCCGACGCCCCGGTGGAGGCCGGCACGCGCTTCCTGCTGCCCGAGATCACGCCGCTGCTTTCCGCCACTGAACGGGTGCTGGATGGCGGGGCCCACCATGGCACGGTGCTGGCGCAGATCATTGCCGGGGCTGGCGGGCGCATTGGCGCGGCCTGGGCGGTGGAGCCGGACCCGGCGAGCCGTGCCGTGCTGGAACGGACCATCGCCGCATGGCCGGCGAAGACAACGCGCCGCGTCCGTGTGCTGGATGCTGTCCTGGGCGATCGCGCCCGGCCCGCTCTCTTCCATGCGGGCCTTGGCTTCGCCTCGCAGATCGCGACGACAGGCACAAGGCGTGCACGCCTCACTCCCATCGACAGTCTCAAGCTCAATCCCAGCTTCGTGAAGCTGCATCTGGAGGGGGCGGAGCTGGCGGCGCTGGAAGGAGCCCGGAAGACCTTGCTGCGCCACCGCCCCATCGTCGCGGCCACCATCTATCACAATGCCGACGGCCTGGCGGCGACCCCGCTCTGGCTGATGGAAACCTTGCCCGACTATCGCGTCCTCATCCGCACCCACGGCTGGTGCGGCACGGGTACCGTGGTCTACGCCATTCCCAAGGAGCGCCTCCGTCCATGACCGTCTTTGCCCCCGCCGACCGCACGGTCATGGACCTCGGCATGAACAATGGCGACGACACCGCCTATTATTTGGCAAAGGGCTTCGAGGTGGTCGCGCTGGAAGCCAATCCCGCGCTCGCCGCCGCCGGTCGCACGCGCTTTGCCGAGGAGATTGCGGCAGGCCGCCTGAGGCTGGAGGAAGCGGCCATCTGGTCGAGCGCGGGGACTGTGACCTTTCACGTCAACGAAGCAAATGATCACTGGAGCAGTATCGAGCCCTCCTGGGCGGGACGCGAGGACACACCCACGCGCGCGGTGGAGATGCCCGCCCTCACCCTCGAAATGCTGTTCGCCCGCCACGGCGTGCCCCATTATCTGAAGATTGACGTGGAGGGCGTGGACGCCATCGTCCTCGACCAGTTGCGGGACCTGCCGTCAAAGCCCGCCTTCGTCAGCGTGGAGGATTGCCGCTTCGGCTTCCACTATATCGCCACCCTGGCGGAGGCCGGCTATGTCAGCTTCGCCCTGGTTGACCAGTCACAGGTGCCAGCCATGCGCGACCCGGACCTCGCCTATGTCTTCCCGAAAGGCGCGTCCGGCCCCTGGGGCGATGCCCTGCTCGGCCCCTGGCTCGATCGCGCCGCCTTTGAAGCCCTTTATGAGACCACAGTTCGGGACCGCAAGGGCAACCGCATTGCGCCCCGCACCCACTGGTTCGACGTTCACGCCCGCCGGGCGTGACACCAGCCCCAGGCAAGGCGAAGCGGAGAGGGTGACGTCATCTTCGGGGCCCGTCCGGCCCTGCCAGCACAAGGATGCCGCATGTCCAAGGCGCATCGGAACGTCCTGAGCAACCCTGCCTCCCGCCTCGCCCCGCCGGCTCCCGTGACCCGCGCCTTTCCGCGCGCGGCGAGCGGCCAGCCGGACGATCTGGCGCGCGGGCTTGCCCTGTTCGCGCAGGATAAGGACGGCGCGACGCGCATGTGGCGCAGCGCCATCACGGCGGGGCGCCTGACCGCTGAGGACCTTGGCCAGGCAGGCCTTGACGCCTATCAGGCCGGGCGCGACGGGGAAGCGCTGGCGCTGTTCCAGGCGGCAGCCGCCGAAAAGCCATCGGTGCCCGCCTTCCACGCCAATGCCGGACTGATCCTTCTTTCCGATCCCAAGCGCCGTCAGGCAGCGGTGGAGAGCCTCAACCGGGCGCTGGCCCTGGAGCCCAACCATGTGGGCGCGCTGCTGAACCTGGGCGCCATCTGCCTCGACGGGAAACGTTTTCCGGAGGCCCTCGCTTTGTTCCGCCGCGTGCTCTCCAAGGAGCCCGACAACGTCACCGCCCGCCTCGGCACCGTCAATGCCAGCCGGCAGATCTGCCAGTGGGGCGCGGTGGAGGAGGAAGAGGGCGCCATCGCACGCCTCCTGGAGCGCACGGGCACGCCCATCAGCCCGTTCATCCTTTTGTCCTCCCACGTCACCCCCGCCGACCATCTGCGCGCGGCACGGCTGTTCACCCGGGCGCTGCGCGTCTCACCCGCCGACCGGCTGCCCCCGCCGCCACCCGCCGCGCCCGCACGGCCCATCCGCATCGGCTATCTGTCCAGCGATCTTTATCACCACGCCACGGCCTTCCTGGCTGTGGAACTGTTCGAGCGGCATGACCGCTCCACTTTCCAGCTTTACGCCTATTCCCACGGCCCGGACGACGGCTCGGCCATGCGCCGCCGCGTGGTGGCGGCCTTCGACCATTTCGTGGAGGTGGGCCATATGTCCGCCGTCGAGGCGGCGCGGCGCATCCGCGCCGACGGCATCGACATATTGGTGGACCTGAAGGGCTATACGCTCGGCTGCCGCACGGAGATCCTGGCCCTGCGGCCCGCGCCGGTGCAGGTGAGCTTCCTCGGCTATCCCGGCACCATGGGCGCCGATTTCATCGACTATATCATCGGCGATGCGGTGGTGACCCCCCTCGCCCAGGCCGGCCATTATGACGAGAAGATCGTCCAGCTTCCCGGCGCCTACCAGCCCAATGACAGCCGCCGCGCCATCGCCGAGACGACGCCCAGCCGTGCCGCCTGCGGGCTGCCGGAGAAGGGCTTCGTCTTCTGCTGCTTCAACAACACCTACAAGATCACGCCGGCTCTGTTCCGGCTCTGGATGCGGCTGCTGGCGCAGGTGCCGGGATCGGTGCTCTGGCTGTTCGAGGCCAATGCCACCGCGCGAGACAATCTCTTTTATGAGGCCGCGAGCGCGGGCATCGACCCGGACCGGCTGATCTTCGCGCCGCGCATGGACCTGGCGGATCATCTCGCCCGCCACGCGCATGGCGATCTCTTCCTCGATACCTTGCCCTACAATGCCCACACCACGGCCAGCGATGCCCTGTGGTGCGGCGTGCCGGTGGTGACGTGTATGGGCGAGAGCTTCGCCGCGCGCGTGGCGGCAAGCCTCCTCACGGCAGTGGGCCTGCCGGACCTCATCACCACGTCCCTGCCGGACTATGAGGCTCTCGCCCTGGCGCTGGCGCGCGATCCGGCCCGGCTCGCGGCGATGAAGGCGCATCTGAAGGCGGCACGTGCAAGCGCCCCGCTCTTCGATGCGCGCGCCTTCACCCGCGGGCTTGAGGCCGCCTTCCGCCGCATGCATGCCTTGCGGCAGGCGGGGAATGCGCCCGAGGCAATCATCGTCGCTGACGCTGAGGCTCAGCCGATGTCGAACGAGACGCCCTGAGCCAGCGGCAAGGCGGTGGAATAGTTCACCGTATTGGTGGCCCGCCGCATATAGGCCTTCCAGGCATCCGAGCCGGACTCGCGGCCGCCACCCGTCTCCTTCTCGCCACCGAACGCGCCGCCGATCTCGGCGCCGGAGGTGCCGATATTGACATTGGCGATGCCGCAGTCGGAGCCATCCGCCGCCAGGAAGCGCTCCGCCTCGCGCATGTTGAGCGTGAAGATGGAGGAGGACAGGCCCGCCGCCACGGCGTTGTGGGCCTCGAGCACGGCGTCGAAGTCGGAATATTTCATCACATAGAGGATGGGGGCAAAGGTCTCTTCCAGCACCGGCCCGCACTGGCGGGGCATTTCCACGAGCGCGGGGCGCACATAATAGGCGCCCTCCGGCCCTGCCTCGGTCACCCGCTCGCCGCCGAACACCGTGCCGCCTTCGGCCTTCGCGACGATAAGCGCGCGCTCCATGCCCTCGAAGGCGGCGCGGTCCACCAGCGGCCCCACCAGGGCAGAGGTGGTGAGCGGATTGCCCACGGACACGCTGCCATAGGCGGCCTTCAGGCGCGGCACGAGGGTGTCATAGACGCTCTCATGGACGAACAGGCGGCGCAGCGTGGTGCAGCGCTGGCCGGCCGTGCCCATGGCGCCGAAGGCGATGGCGCGCAGCGCCATGTCGAGGTCGGCGGAGGGGCAAACGATACCCGCATTGTTGCCGCCCAGTTCCAGAATGGACCGGGCAAAGCGCCGGGCGAGGCGCGGCCCCACCTCGCGGCCCATGCGGGTGGAGCCCGTGGCCGAAACCAGCGGCACGCGGGGATGGTCCACCAGCACTTCGCCGATGGCGCGGTCGCCGATGAGGACCTGGCTCAGATTGGCGGGCGCATCGCCGAAGCGGGCGAGCGCGCGCTCGAACACCACCTGGGATGCCAGCGCCGTCAGCGGGGTCTTTTCAGACGGCTTCCACACCACTGGATTGCCGCATACGAGCGCCAGCGCCGCATTCCAGGACCACACCGCGACCGGGAAATTGAAGGCCGAGATGATGCCGGTGACGCCAAGGGGATGCCATGTCTCCATCATGCGATGGCCGGGCCGCTCGGTGGCGATGGTGAGGCCATAAAGCTGGCGGGACAGGCCGACGGCGAAGTCGCAGATGTCGATCATCTCCTGCACTTCGCCCAGGCCCTCGGAGGCGATCTTGCCGGCCTCGATGGAGACGAGCCGCCCGAGATCGGACTTGGCCGCGCGCAATTCCTCGCCAAGGAGGCGCACCAGCTCGCCCCGCCGGGGCGCGGGCACAAGGCGCCACGCCTTGAACGCTTCGTGCGCCGCATCGATGGCGGAGGCCGCCTCGGCGGCCGAAACGGTGCGCAGCGCCCCGATGGCCTCGCCGGTCACGGGGCTGAAGGACACCATGGCGCCGCCCGTCCAGGCGGAGCGGGAGACGCCGAGGCGGTCGAGGAGCCCGGCGGTTTCCTGCTTCAGGTCTAGGGTCTCGGGCATGGTCTTCTCCGCACGGGTTCAGCCGCCTTCATACGGCCGCGCAGGACGCGGCGATGGGGCGGTTCGTTCATTCGGTCAATGCATGATAATCAAGCGGCCAATGCCGCTACAGCGACGTTTTCGACTTTGTTGATGCGAGATGGGAATGAACCTGACGCGCAGCCTCATCCCGGACCTGGGGGTTTTCCAGGCGTTTGCCTGCGCCGCCCGCCATGGCAGCTTCACCCGCGCGGCGGAAGAATTGAACCTGACCCAGAGCGCGGTGAGCCGGCAGATCCGCACCCTGGAGACCCAGCTGGGCGTCGTGCTGTTCGAGCGCGTGCGCAAGCGCGTGGTGCTCTCGGAAGCCGGGCGGGCCTTGCTGCCGCAGGTGGCGCGGCTGCTCGACCAGAGCGAGGAGATCATGCGCCGGGCGCTCGCCGCCTCCGACGGCAAGGCGCTGCTGACCATCGCCACCTTGCCGAGCTTCGGCAGCCGCTGGCTTATGCGCCGCCTGCCGGGCTTTCTCGCGCTTCATCCCGGCATCAGCTTCAACATCGCCTGCCATCGCGGGCCGTTCGACCTGGCGCGCGGGGATTTCGACGTGGCCATCCATTATGGCCAGCCGGTCTGGCCCCATGCCAGTTGCACCTATCTGTGCGACGAAGCCATCGTGCCGGTGGCGAGCCCCGCCTTTTGCCGGCCGCCGGCCGCACCGGACGTCATTGCCCATGGTCCCCTGCTCCATCTCAGCTCGCGCCCCAAGCTCTGGAGCCAGTGGTTCGAGGCGCAGGGCCTTGGCGCGGTGAACGCCTTCCAGGGCCACCATTTCGACCAGTTCAACATGGTCATCGAGGCCGCTCTGGCCGGAGCCGGATTCGCCCTGCTGCCGCGCTATCTCATCGAGGAGGAAATGGCGGCCGGACGGCTGATGGAGGCCTGCCCCCGGCCCTTCTCCGCCGAGCACAGCTATTACATCGTCCTGCCGGAGGGAAAGCAGGAGACGCCCGCCGTCCAGGCCTTCAGGTCCTGGCTTCTGACGCAGGTCTCCACCTATCGGGCCTGATCCCGCTCACTTGAGGTGCAGGCGGTATCGCACGAAATCGTCAGCCGGCAGGAAGCTGTCATAGAGCCGACGGGCGGGATTGTCGGTGCGCGTGTGCCAGTAGAGCGTCGCCCAGCCCCGCGCGTGGCCAAGATCCACCAGGTCCTGGATCAAGTCCCGCCCGACGCCTCTCCCGCGAACGTCCGGATCGACGAACAGATCCTCCAGGTAGCACACCTGATCGCGCGCCCATGTGCCCTCATGCAGCACGCTCAGGCTGAAGCCCGCCGGCCGGCCCGCCACGAGGGCAATGCGCCCGAGAAGCGGGGCGGCGGGATCAAGGATGCGGGACCAGGTGTGGGCCGTCACCGCTTCCGGCACGCTCGCCTCGTAGAAGGCGACATAGCCGGCCCACAGATGCCGCCACGCAGCTTCGTCCGCCGCCTCCAGGTCCCGGATCATCACGCCCGCGTCCTTCCCCATGCCGACCTCCTCATGCCCTTTGCGCCTATAGCACGGCCGCCGAAGCGTGGCGCAGCCGGGAGCAGCACGGAGCCCTGCGGGCAGCCAAAGCAGGGAACCCTTCCCTCCCCCTGCTGTTGACTTTCTGGATCGTGCCGGGAGGAGAGATGGAGAACATTGAATACGTGGTCGATACACTGGATGGGTCGCTGGCCTGGCTACCCAGCTGGGTCGTCAGCCTGGTGGTGTTCCTGCTGGCCGTCCTGGTGGCCCACTTCCTCCACCGCGTCGCCTATCGCATCCTGACCCGTGTGGTGGCCGGCATGGACCTGTTCTGGCGGTCACTGGTCTCGCGCACGGAAGGCCCGACGCGGCTCGCCGCCATCACGGTGGCGCTGGGCTTTGCCGCCAACATTGCACCCCTGACCCTTCGCGAGACCGCATTGGTGCAGCAGGCGCTGCTCCTGTGCTTCATCGCGCTTGTGGCGTGGCTGGCCAATACCGCCCTCCATATCTGGGTGACGGTCTATCTCCGCCGCTTCAAGCTGGATGCAGATGACAATCTCCTGGCGCGAAAGCACGTCACCCAGACGCGCATCCTGCGCCGGGCGGCCGGCACCATCATCTTCACCGTCGCGCTGTCGGCGGCCCTGATGTCGTTCGAGGACGTCCGGCAATATGGCGTCTCTCTGCTGGCTTCCGCCGGCGTCGCCGGCATTGTGCTGGGTCTCGCGCTCCAGCCGGTGCTGAAGAACCTGTTCGCGGGCATCCAGCTGGCGGTCACCCAGCCCATCCGCATTGACGACGCGCTGCTGGTGGAGGGGGAATGGGGCAAGGTGGAAGACATCACCTCCACCTATGTGGTGGTGAAGCTCTGGGACTGGCGGCGCCTCATCCTGCCACTGAGTTATTTCATGGAAAAGCCCTTCCAGAACTGGACGCGGGAAGGCTCCGCACTGATCGGCACCGTGATGATCTACCTGGACTACCGGGTGCCGGTGGCGGCCGTGCGACAGAAAGTGGAGGAGATCGCCTCCGCCTCCCTGCTGTGGGACCGCAAGGTGGTCAATGTGGCAGTGACCGATTTCCGCGAGAGCGTGATGGAAGTGCGCATCCTGGTGAGCGCCTCCAATGCGGGCGCCGCCTTCGATCTGCGCTGCGAGGTGCGCGAGAAGCTGATCGCCTTCCTGCAGGAGCGCTATCCCGAGGCGCTGCCGCGCCTGCGCGCGGAGGTCATCGAACAGCGAAAGGAGGCCACCCTCGCCACGCCGGAGCGAATCCGGCGGCCGGCCGAAGCGGCCCTCTCGCGCGCCTGATGGCCGGCCCCGCTGTCCCGAACCGGATGGCGGGGCCGTTATCGATCAGCCACGCGCGGCGACGATGATGATCTCAACCAGATACTTGGGCGCCGCCAGGCGGGATTCGCCGGTGGCACGGGCAGGCGTATTGTTGGGATCGACCCAGCTGTCCCACACGGCGTTCATGGCGGCAAAGTCGTTCATGTCGGCAAGCCAGATGGTGGCCGATAGGAGGCGGGACTTGTCCGTTCCGGCGCGGGCGAGCAGGCTGTCCACGGACTCCAGGATCGCCTTGGTCTGGCTGGCCACATCCGGCCCCTCGCCCACCTGGCCCGCCAGATAGACCGTGTCGCCGTGGATCACGGCCTGGCTCATGCGGGGACCCTTGTCGAGCCGCTCGATGCTCATCGTCTCGTCCTTCCTTGATGAACGCCCCCGGCGGAGGCCGGTGCGCTGAAGACTGGCGGCCGCTCCGCGCTTCCGTGCCACCGGGACGGGGGAGGACGGAGAGAAAGGCCGCACTGGCTCGCCTCTAGCATCGCCCCAGCGCCTTCGCCAGCCCCGGCCGCACCGCCTGCCGCCGCTCGGACCTCACCGACCTCAGCCAGCCACCACGCGCTCCAGGGCCACGCCCCGGCAGTCCATCTCATAGTCGAGGCTGACCAGCGGCGGCCGGTTGAAATGCCAGGTCAGGCCGTGGCGTGCCGCGCCGCGCGTGACGATCTCCTCCCCGAGGAAGGGATGGATGTCATAGACGGTGTAAAGCTGCACCGCCGTGGTGTCCGCCCAGGCAAAGCCCAGCGCGCCCATGCGCCGCTCCATCTCGCCCAGCACCCAGCGCGCCTTCTGGCGCAGGCCTTCGGGCGAACGATCGCCCGGCGCGATGGCGTGGCCGCCATAGCTGTCACGCCCCTCCGGCGCCTCGCCCGAGCCCGCCACCACGAAGGACGGCGCCCCTTCTTCCGCCCGCACATAGGAGAAGGCGTGGAAGCTCGGCTCGGCGGGCGGGTTGATCTCCGGACACACATTGGAGCGCGCTACCGGATTGTCGCCCGTTTCAAACAGGCCCCATTCCTGCAAGGTCCCCGCATAGATGGCGTTGAACGCCTTGAAGCCCTCCTCGGTGAAGGGGGCGGGCGAGCGCAGTTCGCACGCGCAGAAAGAGGTGAGCGGACGCCCCGCCGCGCCGATGATCTGCGCGATGCGGGCAAAGCCTTCCTTCAGCGGCACCGGATTGGCGAAACGCACGCGCTCGATCACATGGCCGGGCAGCGCCGCAACACCCGCCGAATACTGGAACACGCCAGGCACATAGCGATAGCCGCCGGGGGCAAAGTCCTTGGTGCTCATGATGTCTCCTTTGAATATGGGCCGCTCAGGTGCCGATGGTCACCGGCAAGGTGAGGCGGCGCAGTGCTGCGATGAGGGAAAAGCCGGTAATGGCTGAAGACTTGGGATTGTCTGGATCGGGCCAGTTGCGGGCGACGAGGGTGAAGCTTCCCGCACGGCTGGTGACCGAAAGATGATGCTCGTTCCGCTCCAAGGCAGGGTCGGACCACACCTCCACACGGGTAAGATCCGGGCCGAGGCCCGCCAGCGCGACGGTGGCCGCCACATTCACATTGACCGGGAAGCGGGCGATGGCCTCCCGCGCGGTTCCGGCAAAAAGGCAGTGCGCCTCAAGGGGCGCGTCCCCGCCCAGCGAGGTGGGAGGCTTTCGGGTCACAAGCGTGACGGCCTCCAGGCCCGCCTCCACCGCCGCATGAAGCCCGTCGAGGCCCGCGAGCGCGCCGGAGGGCAGGAGGATCCGCCCCTGCCCCGCTTTGGCGCGGTCGAGAAGGTCCGCATTGGCGATGAGGGCTCCGGCGCTCGCCGCCACCAGCGTGCGGCCAGCGGCAAGCGTCGGCTCGGCCAGCGCCCGGAACAGGCTGGGCGGCAGGCATTCGACGACGATGTCGGCCATCTCCGGCAACCGCTCCAGCGGCTCAACCGACGGCATACGGGCAAAGCCCGCCATCCGGGCCCGCGCGCGCACCGGATCGGCGGCCGAGACGGCCACCAGTGCGAGGCCGTCCATGCCCCGCGCCAGCGCTGCGGCCACCTTCAGGCCCACGGCGCCGAGCCCGGCCACCGCCACCTTGCGCACATCTGCCCCCATGGCGGGCCTCATCCGTAATTGACCACGAGGAACTTGATATCCGTCATGCTTTCCATGGCATAGCGGGTGCCCTCGCGGCCGAGGCCGCTTTCCTTCCAGCCGCCGAAGGGCATGGAATCGATGCGATAGATGGGGACGTCATTGATCATGAGCCCGCCCACGTCCCAGTCTTCCAGCGCCCGGAATGCGCGGGCGAGATCGTTGGTGAAATAGCCGCCTTGGAGGCCATATTTGGAATCGGCGGCGCGGCGCACCGCCTCGTCCATGTCGCTGACGCGGGAGAGGGTGACGACGGGGCCGAAAATCTCCTCGCACTCCACCTTCATGTCGGGGGTGGTGTCGGTAAGAACGGTCGGCTCGATGATGGCGCCGTGGCGTTTGCCGCCCACCAGCACCCGCGCGCCGGCAGCCACCGCCTCATTGATCCAGCTTTCGATGCGCCGCGCCGAGCCCTCGTCGATCACCGGGCCCACATCGACGCCTTCCTGGAGCGGATCGCCCACCTTGCAGGCGGCGACGCGGCGCACCAGTTCGGCCTCGAACCGGTCATAGACCTGATCGTGCACCAGGATGCGCTGCACTCCGATGCAATATTGACCGCCGAACACCACGCCGCCCCGCACGCAGCGGGCGGCGGCGAAGGGAATGTCGGCATCGGGAGCCACCACCACGGCGCCGTTGCCGCCCAGTTCCAGCGACACCTTTTTCTTCCCCGCCTGCTCCTTGATGTGCCAGCCCACCTTGGCCGATCCGGTGAAGGTGACCATGGCCACCCGGTCGTCGCGCACCATCCGCTCGGCCAGCGGTACGGAGCAATGGACCACGGTGAGCGCCCCGGCCGGCAGCCCCGCCTCGGCGAAGACTTCGGCCAGAAGAAGAGAGGTGAGCGGGGTCTGGGGCGCCGGCTTCAGCACCACCGTATTGCCCACGGCGATGGCGGGGGCCACCTTGTGCAACACCAGGTTGAGCGGGAAGTTGAAGGGCGTGATGGCCAGGACCGGCCCGATGGGATAGCGCCGGGCGAGGCCGACCCGGCGGCCCAGCTTCGACAAGGTTTCGAGGTCCGCATCGGAGAGGCTGAGCGCGGACCCGTCCGCCGAGGCGGTCTGGTACTCGAACACGGCGTTGTCCACGTCGAGCGGCACTTCATGGCCAGCAAAGGCGCGCGCTTCGCGGGCGGCATTGCGCAGGTTGAAGAGCGAGCGGGAGACCTCGCCGCGCGCATCATAAAGGGGCTTGCCCGCCTCTCCGGCAATGAGGCGGACGATCTCCTCCCGGCGGCGGTCGATGATCTCCGCGGCGCGGTCGAGAATGTCCGCCCGCACGAAGCGCGGCAGGCGCTTCATGAGCGGGAAGGCGGCTGTGGCGCGGGCGAGCGCGGCTTCCACCTCCGCCTCCCCGGCCACCGGCATGTGGCCGACCACACGGCGGTCATAGGGGCTGAGGATGGCCTCGGTGGTCGGGGCGGTGCGGCTCGGGTGAGGCGCGGTCATGGCAGATGTCCTTCGTGCGTGCGGGGTCGTTCGGCCCGAAGGGGCCGGTCGCGAAACGGAACGGGGAAAGGCCGGGCGTCACATGCCCATATAGGCCTCGCGGACCTCAGGCGCGGCGGCCAGGACGGCGGAGGTGCCGCTCATGGAGACGCGTCCGCGATCCATCACATAGCCCCGGTGGGAGAGCTCCAGCGCCGTCATCACATCCTGCTCCACCAGCAGGATGGAGATGCCGAAGCGGTTGATCTCCTTGAGGCTTTCGGAAAGCTGCTCGACCGCCTTGGGGGCAAGGCCGAGGGAGAGCTCGTCGATCATCAGGAGCTTGGGGCGCCCCATGATGCCGCGGCCGATGGCGCACATCTGCTGCTCGCCGCCCGAAAGGGTGGCGGCATCCTGGTTCGCCCGCTCGGCGAGGCGCGGGAACATGCGCATCACCTTGTCGAGATCCTCGGCGACGGCCCGGTCGGAGGGGGAACGCAGATAGGCGCCCATGAGCAGGTTGTCGCGCACCGACATGGTGCGGAACAGCCGTCGCCCTTCCGGCACATGGGCGATGCCCGCGCGCAGCACCGCCTCGGGCGTGGCGCCTGCCAGTTCCTGCTCCCCCATGCGGATGGAGCCGGCCTTGGGCCGCAGCAGGCCGGAAATGGTCTTCAGAAGCGTCGTCTTGCCGACGCCGTTGGAGCCCACGAGGCAGACGATCTCGCCGGCCTGAACCTCCAGGTCCACGCCCCAGAGCACCTGGATGTCGCCATAGCCGCTTTCGAGGCCGGTGATGGACAGCAAGGTCTCGCTCATGCCGCGCCTCCCGCCTGTGCCTCGGCATAGCGGCTGCCGAGATAAGCCTCGATCACCCGCCGGTCGGTGCGCACCGCCTCGGGCGCGCCCTCGGCGATCTTGGCGCCGTGATGCAGGACCACGAGGCGCGTGCACAGGCTCATGACCACCTTCATCAGATGCTCGATGAGAATGATGGTGACGCCCGCCGCGGTGATGCGGCGGATCAGGTCCAGCGCAGTGTCGATCTCCGCCGGGTTGAGACCGGCATTGACCTCATCCAGCAGTAGAACCTTGGGGTCCATGGCCAGGCTCTTGGCCAGTTCCAGGCGCTTGCGGCCGGCCAGTGTCAGTTCGGAGGCGAGGGCACCGGCGGCATCCGAAAGATTGCAGAAGTCGAGCGCCTCCTCGGCCCGCTTGCGGGCCGCCGTCAGGTCCCGTCCGCCGGCAAAGGCGGCTGGGGCCATCACATTCTCCAGCACGGTCATTTCCGGGAAGGGCTGGACCACCTGATAGGTGCGGGCAACGCCGAGCCGGCTGATCTGGTAGGGTTTCATCCCATCGATGCGCCGGCCATCGAAGGTGATGGTGCCGGAGGTGGGGCGGAAGACGCCGGTCACCACGTTCACCAGCGTCGTCTTGCCGGCACCATTGGGACCGATGAGGCCGACCACCTCGCCCGGCTCCACCGCCAGGTCCACATCGGACAGGGCATTCAGCCCGCCGAACCGGCGCGAAATGCCTTTCAACTCCAGAACCGGGCTCATGCGCTCCTCCCGGGGGCGAAGATGGGCACCTTGCGGGCGCGGCGGCGTCGGATAAGGCCGAGCACGCCGCGCGGCAGGAAGAAGATGAGGGCGACGATGATGACGCCCAGCACGAGCGCGTGCACGGAGAGGAAGGAGCGCCAGACCGCCTCCTCCAGCACCAGGAACAGCACCGCGCCGATGCCCGGCCCCAGCACCGTGCCGGCGCCGCCCAGCATCACCATGACGATGGGCTTCACCGAGACCAGCACGCGGAACACATCGCCCGGCTCGATATAGAAGACCCAGGAGGCATACATGGCCCCCGCCGCGCCCACGAACACCGCCGAGCACACGAAGGCTGCCACCTTGTAGAGGGTGGGATTGATGCCCACCATGGCGGAGGCGTCCTCATTCTGGCGGATGCAGGTAAGGGCGAAGCCGAAGCGGGTGCGGGCAACCGCGAGATTCATCAGGAAGGCCAGGACCGCCAGCGCCAGCATGGACCAGAAGAAGAGCCGCGCCTGCGCGTCCACCGGAATGCGCAGCACGGGCAAGTTCAGCCCCATGCCGCCGCCCGTGAAGCTGGACCAGGAGGTGGCGATCTCCATCAGCACCTGGGCGATGACCAGGCTGGCAATGGCGAAATAGTGACCCTTCAAATGCAGGATGGCAAAGCCCAGCAGCAGCGCGAACACCGCCGCCACGATCCCCGCCGAGGCCCAGGCAAACGGCATGGGCACGCCCGCCCCCTGCAGGAGCGCGCCGGCATAGGCGCCAAGGCCGAAGAAGGCGGCGGTGGCAAAGGAGGGATAGCCGGCAAAGCCGCCGATCACGTTCCAGGAATAGGCCAGCACCGCATACATGGCGAACATGGTGCCGAGCCGCAGCAGATAATTGTCGCCGAGGACGGGCAAGGCCGCGACGAGGGCGATGAAGACGAGGACGGGAAGGGTGCGGATCATTCGTAGCCCCGTTTCCCCATCAGGCCCGTGGGCTTGAAGATGAGCAGGAGGATCAGCAGCACGAAGGAGACGGTGAGCCCGTGCTGCGGGCCGATGAAGAGGGCGCCGAAGCTCTGGATGATGCCGAGCGCCAGGCCGCCCACCATGGCGCCAAGGATGGAGCCGAGGCCGCCGAGCACACACACCACGAAGGCAAGGCTCAGATATTCGGTGGAGGCGAGCGGCGAGATGGGGAAGATGAGGGCCAGCAGGCTGCCCGCCGCCCCCGCCATCAGCGCGCCGATGCCGAAGGTGATGGCATAGACCCGCTTGACATTAACCCCCATGAGCGCCGCCGCCTCCGCATCCATGCGCACCGCCACGATGGCGCGGCCGATGCGGGAGCGGGCAAGGACGAAATAGAGCATCACCGTCAGCGCCAGGGCGAGCAGCATGGCCACCACCCGGTCCAGCGGCAGCACGATGCCCCCGATGACCTTGCTGCCCAGGGGATGGGCGAGCTGGATGGTCTTGTAGTCGGCCGAGAAGGCGACCAGCGTCGCATTGTTGAGGATCAGGTCGAGGCCGAAGGTGAGCACCAGGGTGGTGAGCACCGGGGCGCCAATCACGCGGTTGATGAGGCCGGCCTGAAGGGCATAGCCGAGCGCGAACAGGACGGCTCCGGCGATCGCCACGGAAAAGTAGGGGTGGATGCCGAGGCGCACGTAGCAGAAATAGGCCACATAGGAACCCAGCACCACGAAGGTGCCGTGCAGGATGTTGATGACGTTGAGCACGCCCCACACCAGGGAAAATCCGACCGCGATGCAGGCATAGAGCCCACCCAGCACCAGGCCGTTTACGAGAATTTGCAGATAAATCATGGGCAAGGGTCCGCTGCCGTCCCGCCAAGGCGGGGAAGTGCTTCAAAGCGTGCGGGCGGCGGAGCCTTCAGGCCCGGCCGCGGCGCGCCGCACAAGCGGCGCGCCGGCCATGACTATTTCGCGATGCCGAACTTCAGGTCGGTCTGCTTCACCGAGGCCGGGTAGAAGACCTTGGCCTTGCCGTCCTGAATCTGGAAGGCGGGCGGCTCCAGCGAGACGATCTGGCCGGTGGGGCCGAACTTCACCTGGCCGTAGAAGGTGGTGACGTCGAGGCTGGCCAGCGTATCGCGCACCTTTTCGGGATCGATGGAGCCGGCCTTCTCGATGGCGATCTGGAGGATGGCGCCAGCGGCGCTGGCCGAGGCTTCCGCGTAATCGGGGATCGCCTTGTACTCGGCCTGGAAGGCGGCCACATAATCGGCCGTCTTGCCGAAAATGTCCTTGCCGTCATAGGCCACCGCCGGATGCCACCAGGCGGCGGAGGAGATGTTCTCGGCCAGCGGGCCGGTGGCGTCGATGAATTCCTGATAGGCCGGGCCGGCGATCATGGTGAGCACCTTGGGCTTGAGGCCCAGGTCCGCCATCTGCCGGCGCATCAGGATGAGGTCGTTGATATAGCCAGTGCCGAACACCCAGTCGGGCTTGCGCTGGAGCATGAGAGTCAGCGCCGAGGCATGGTCCATGGTGCCGATGGCATATTCGTCGAACGAGATCACCTCGATGCCGCGCGCCTTGGCGGACTTTTCCATCTCCTTGGCGATGGCCCGCGGGAACAGGTCGTTGCGGGCATAGATGGCGATGGTCTTCACGTTCTGGCCGGACTTGGAGACGATGTCGGCCAGGGGATTGGTGAGGGTGTCGTTGGGCGTGAAGGTGCCGAAGAGATATTTGTAGCCCTGGTCATACACCTCCACCGAAGAGGCGGTGGCGGCGATGGTGGGGATGCGGTAGCGCTCGGAGACCGAGGAGGCCGCCTTGGCGGCCCCGGAGCCGAAGGGCGAGAACAGGAAATTCACCTTGTCGCCGGTGATCAGCCGCTCGGCGGACTGGACGGCCCGGGGCGTGTTGGACTCATAGTCCACATAGACGATCTCGACCTTATAGGCCTTGTCGCCCACCTTGATGCCGCCCTTGGCATTGGCGGTCTTGGCCCAGAGATTGTAGCCGCGCTGCTGCTTGATACCCTCCGGCGAGAGGGGGCCGGTGAGCGGCAAGGGCGCGCCCACCTTGATCGACTCCTGGGCGGCGGCAGCGGTGGACAAGGCGGCAGCCAGCACCAAGCCAAGCCCGAGGCGCAGGCCTCGAAGCCGTGATGAACCCTTGGAAAATGCCATGGTTCCGAACCCCTCTGTTTTTGTATGACAGGGAGTGTGACGCAGCGAACGCGTTCCGGGGAAGAAGAAAGTTTGCTGCAGGGCGTTGCATTTTGCGCAACACTTAGTCTGAGCGGTATTCCGCCCCTGCTTATTTCAAGGACATGGCGCGAATGCGGGCATCCATGGCATAGAGAAAGCGTTGGGCCGCCAGCGTCGGCTCGATCTCCCCATGGACGCACACATGGGCCCGGGCGCTGGCGAGGGCCTCGTTCTCCACTTCCACCCCCACCAGGGTCCCCGCCGCGATCTCCCGCTCGAACGAGAAGGCCGGCAGGAAGGTCAGCCCCATGCCGTAGAGGGCGAACTGGCGGGTCATGTCGATGGAATTGGTCTCCAGCCGAACGGACAATTCCACCTGCTCGCCCTTCACCGCCTGGTCCACCAGGTGACGGATGCCGAACGACCGGTCGGGCAGGCCCACCGGCACGCCCGCAATGTCGGCGAGCGAGAGCTTCTCACGCCCGGCAAGGGGATGGTGCGGGGCCATCACCGCCAGGAGCGGCTGGTGGATTTCCCGCACCGTGCGCACGCTGGGGCGCGGATAGGGGTGGAAGGAGATGCCGATGTCGCACTTGTCCTCCGCCACCGCGATCATCACGTCGTCGGTGCCGCGCACCACCACCTCATAGGTGATACCGGGATGCCCCTCGGCGAACTCGGAAATGACGCGCGGCAGGAAGCCGCCCAACATGCCCTCCACGGTGAAGACCGTCACATGGCCGCTCTCCAGCCGCTTGAGGGCATCGATGGCCGCCTTCAGCCGCTGCCATTCGCGGGTGCGGCCACGGATGAACTGGCCGACAATCTCCCCCGCCGGCGCCAGCTTTACCCCTTGCGGATGGCGAGTGAGCAGAGGGGCGCCGAACTCATATTCCAGCCGCGCAATCTGCCGGCTGATGGAGGAAGCCGACACGTGCAGCGCCTCCGCCGCCTGGCGGATGGAGCCGAGGCGGATGACTTCGGCGAAATAGACATAGGCGATTTCGTTCATGGAGGCGCGAACCCGAGGCGCAGGGCGAAGAGAACACAGACGTTGCCCCGGCCGGCCCGGGATCACAACCCGTGCCCCTCCCCACCCCGACGCGCCGTTGCCCTCCCTGCCGATGGCGGTCTAACCTCGCGCGCCTTCCGGGAGCGCCCATGACCCGCCCGTTCGATGCCATCTTCGCCGATGCCGCTGCCCGCAAGGGCGGCCCCGCCGCGCTTGACGCCCTGCTGGCAGAGACGCCCTCCCGCCCGCCAAGCGAGATCGCCGCCACGCCCGATGATCGCGTGCTGGCCGAGATGGCCCGCCGGATCTTCAATGCCGGCTTCTCCTCCAAGGTAATCGCCGCCAAGTGGCCGGCCTTCGAAAGCGCGTTCGAGGGCTTCGATCCCCATGCCTGCGCCTTCATGCCGGACGAAAAGCTGGAGGCCCTGCTGGCCGATCCCGGCATCGTGCGCAACGGCGCCAAGATCAAGGCCGTGCAGGCCAATGCGCGGATGGTGGTGGACCTTGCCGCCGAACATGGCTCCGCCGCCAGCTTCATCGCCCGTTGGCCGGATGCTGACTATGTGGGCCTGCTGGAGCTCCTGAAGACGCGCGGCAGCCATCTGGGCGGCGATAGCGGCATGCGGGTGCTCCGCGCGCTGGGCAAGCCGGCCTTCATCACCACCAAGGACGTGGTGGCGGCTCTGATCCGCGAAGGCGTGGTCGCCAAGACGCCCAGCAGCAAGAGGGATTTCGCGGCGGTGCAGGACGCCTTCAACGCCTGGAGCGTGCAGAGCGGGCGCGACTTTACCGCCATCAGCCGCACGCTGGCCTTGACCGTCGGGCCGTAGGCGCCGCGCCCCTTGAAATAGGGCGCGGCCCAAGGCGTCGCTCAGAGCTTGTATTCGTAAAGCAGGCGGGCGCGGATGGTGCCGTCGAGGGCCCGGATGTCCTCCAGCACCCGCTGGCTGTCGGCCGCCGAGGCGTCCGCGTCCAGCACCACATAGCCGACGTCCGCATGGGTCTCGTAATATTGGGCGGCGATGTTCACCGAATGGCGGGCAAGCACCTCGTTGAGGCGGCCGAGCATGCCCGGCACGTTCCGTTGCACCTGGATGAAGCGGGTGCCGAGGGGACGGGCCGGCAATTGCACCTGCGGGAAGTTCACCGCGCCCATGGTGGAACCGCTGTCGGAATAGTCGATCAGCTTGCGCGCCACCTCGGCGCCGATGCGCTCCTGCGCCTCTTCCGTGGAACCGCCGATGTGCGGGGTGAGGATGACATTGTCGAGGCCCTGGAGGGGGCTGGCAAAGCGCTCCGCATTGGAGCCGGGCTCCACCGGGAATACGTCCACCGCCGCGCCGCGCAGCTTGCCGGCCTTGAGGGCGTCGGCGAGGGCGTCGAGGTCCACCACCGTGCCGCGGCTGTTATTGATGAGATAGGCGCCGGGCTTCATGGCGGCAATCTCGTCGCGGCCGATCATGCCGTGGGTGGCGGGGGTCTCGGGCACGTGCAGGCTCACCACGTCGGAGGCCGCGAGCAGCTCATGCAGGCTCGTGGTGGATTCGGTGTTGCCGTGGCGCAGCTTGTCGGTGTGATCGTAGAAGATCACCTTCATGCCCATGGCTTCGGCCAGATTCGAGAGCTGCGAGCCGATATTGCCGTAGCCGACGATGCCCAGCGTCTTGCCGCGCACCTCGTGGCTGTTGGACGCCGACTTGTCCCATCCGCCCTGGTGGGCGGCATTGGAGCGCGGGATGATGCGGCGATAGAGCATCACGATCTCGCCGATCACCAGTTCCGCCACCGAGCGGGTGTTGGAGAAGGGGGCGTTGAAGACCGGCACGCCATAGGCGCGCACCGCGTCGATATCCACCTGGTTGGTGCCGACGCTGAAGCAGCCGATGGCGATGAGCCGGTCCGCCGCCTCCATGATCTCGGAGGTGATGTGGGTGCGCGAGCGGATGCCGAGAATGTGGACGCCCTTGATGGCTTCCTTCAGCGCTTCCCCGTCCAGCGCCTTGGTGAGGCGGGTCAGGTTCGAATAGCCGGCCGAGGTCATCAGTTCGACGGCGCTGTCATTGACGCCCTCCAGCAGCAGAACCCGGATCTTGTCCTTGGCCAGCGAGAGTTGCGGCGAATGGGAATTGCTGTGGTGCACGATCTTCGGTCCTTCAGCGATGACGACCGAGATGCCGCTCCCGGCCCCGGTTCGGTATGACGCACCGGCATCCCGCGAACGGGTCCGCCGAGCGGGCGCGACCTTAGCGTTTTTGCCGGCCGCGTCCAGGGATGGGCTGTGGCGTGAGATCAGACCACCTCTGCCATGCGCGCAGGACTTCCGGCCGTTGACCTTCCGGCAGAAACGCATGTGGCCCCCGCGCTCCTAACCGCCCGCAGGCTGGGTGCGGGACACATCCTGTGCCTGCGCCTCCCGGGGCGGGGCGGCGGAGCGGCGCAGTACCAGTTCGATGGGCAGTTCCAGCCGCGCCGGCCGCGCCTCGCCCTTCAGCCGGGCGAGCAGATGCTCGGCCACCGCGCGACCAAGCTCGGTGGTCGGCAGATGGACGGTGGTCAAGGGCGGGGTCAGGTGGGCGGCGATCTCCAGATTGTCGATGCCGACGATGGAGAGCGCCTCGGGCACCGCAAGGCCGCTCGCCTGCGCCTCCAGCAAAGCGCCGGCGGCCAGGAGGTCGTTGCCGCAGATGACGGCGGTGGGCGGCTGCGCGCGTCCCATCAACTCCACGAGACCCGCCCGGCCTCCGGCGAGCGTGAAGGAGGTCTCGATGATCTGGGACGGGGTGAGTTCGAGCCCCCGCTCCGCCAAGGCCGCCCGCGCGCCCTCGACGCGCATGCGGGCGCGGTCATTGGCGCGCAGATGGCCGGAGATCATGCCGAACCGGCGATGCCCCAGCCCCAGCAGATGCTCGGCCAGCAGCCGGCCGGCGGCGCGGTTGTCGAAGCCGATGGAGGGCAGGCGCGCGTCGAAGGACCAGCTCAGCACCACCGGCACGCTGGAGGAGGTCAGGAGCGACCAGGTCTCATCCAGATGGTCCGCGCCCACCACCATGAGCGCGTCCACGCCGCGCGCCAGCATGGCCCGCACCGCCGCAGCCTCCAGGGTCGGCACATAGTCGCTGGCCGCCACCAGCAGTTGGTAGCCATTGGCCGCCAGTTCCGTCTGCATAGCCTGGATGGCGCGGGCGAAGATGGCGTGGTCGAGGGTGGGCACCACCGCGCCAATGGTCAGCGTCTTGCCAGAGGCGAGCGCACGGGCGGCACCCCCTGGCACATAATTCAGCTGTGCGATGGCCGCGCGCACCCGCTCCAGCGTGTCTGGCTGCAGCAAATCGGGTTGCGACAGCGCCCGCGACACGGTGGCCGTGGAGACGGCAGCCAGCCGCGCCACATCCTCCAACGTTGCCTTCGTCCTCGGGGCCATCGGCGTCCGCTCCTGCTGCGGTGCATCGGCGCATGAATGCGCTTTCATGCTTATCTGATCTGCTTCCAGACCAGCCGACAAGAAATTTCTTGCCCCACTCGACTTGACAGTCCCCTCCGGGATGATAGCGTCATGTAAGCGCTTTCATAGACCGTCGCAGAGCGGTCCCGCGCCAACGCTCCCGCAGATGGAGCGCCGACATGTGGGAGGACGTCCATGCGGCTCGGACGACGGGCCGTGGTGGGAGTGGCGACGCTCGCTGCTCTTGCTGCGGCATGGTTTGTGTTCACCAGCGTCACCGGCATGATCTCGCCGGGCCGCTTCCCGACGCCCGGCGACACCTTCATCGCCGCGCGCCAGGCGTTCACCCGCGGCTATGGGGATGCGACCCTCCTGGTGCATGTGGTCCATTCGCTCAAGCTGGTGACCCTCGGTTTCCTCTGCTCCATCGCGGTGGGGGTGCCGCTGGGCCTGCTGATGGGCTGGAGCGCGGTGGCGGAAGCCCTGCTGAACCCGGTCTTCATGCTGCTGCGCCCGATCCCGCCGCTGGCCTGGATTCCGCTCGCCATCCTCTGGCTGGGCCTGGGCGATGCCGCCAAGATCATGGTCATCTTCTTCGCCGCCTTCGTGCCTTCGGTCATCAACACCCAGGCGGGCGTGAAATCCATTCCCCGGCCGCTGATCGAGGCCGCCCGCATGCTCGGCACGCCCCGCTGGCGCTTCGTGCGGGAAGTGCTGGTGCCCGGCGCCGCACCCATGATCTTCACCGGCCTGCGCCTCTCCCTCCAGGCGAGCTGGACGACGCTGGTTGCCGCCGAACTGGTGGGCGCGCTCGCTGGCCTCGGCCATCTCCTGAACCTCGCCCAGCAGGACCTTTATCCGGGCATGATCCTGGTGGGCATGGCGAGCGTCGCCGTGTTCGGCGCGCTCACCACGGCGCTGCTGGCCACCGTGGAACGGCGGACGCTGACCTGGGTGCGCGTGCGGGGAGCCGCGGCATGAATGCGACCCTTGCCCCCTCCAGCCGTATGGCGCTCGGCGCCGTCGGTCTTGTCGGCTTCTTCGCCTTCTGGGCCGCCCTTTCCGCGAGCGGCTTTGTCGCTCCAACCTTCCTGCCGGGCCCGCTCGACGTGGCGCGGCGGCTCGCGGACCTCCTCACCGCCCAATTTGCCGGCGGCACCTTGCCGGCTCATCTCCTCTCCTCCCTCCAGCGCTTCGGCGCCGGCTATCTGCTGGCGGTGGCGGTGGGCGTGCCGCTGGGGCTGATGATGGGGCGCTTCCGGCTGCTGGACGACATCGTCTCGCCCATCTTCGACGCCTTGCGCTTCATCGCCCCCATCGCCTGGGTGCCGTTCGCGGCCTTGTGGTTCGGCACGGGCTTTGGCGGGCCGGTGCTCATCATCTTCTCCGGCGCCTTTCCGCCCTGCCTGCTGAACGCCTATCGCGGTGCCCGGCATGTGGACCCGCGCTATCTGGAAGCAGCGGAAATGCTGGGCACGCCGAGCCACCGCATCATCCTGGAAGTGCTGCTGCCGGCCTCGGTGCCCTCCATCATCGCCGGCTTGCGCATCGGCGCGGGTCTGGGCTGGCAGTCGCTGGTGGGCGCAGAGCTGATCGTCGCCTCAACCGGGGTGGGCTTCATGATGGTGCAGGCCCAGGGCGCGGTCTCCACCACCACGGTGATGGTGGGCATGGCCGCCATCGGCTTCATCGGCGTCCTCATCGACGTCGCCCTGCGCACGCTGGAAGCGCGCATTCATCGCCGCCTGGGCGGAGCTTGAGAGGAAGAGATGAGCAGCATCCGCTTCGATGCCGTGGGCAAGGATTTTGGCGGCCACGTCAAGGCGCTGGACGACATCAACCTCAATGTGGCCGACAAGGAGTTCGTCGCCATTGTCGGCCCCTCCGGCTGCGGCAAGACCACGTGCCTGCGCCTTGCCGCCGGCTTCGAGTTTCCCTCGTCGGGCCGTGTCCTGGTGGGCAACAGCGAGGTGACGGGGCCGGGGCCGGACCGCGCCGTGGTGTTCCAGCAATTCGCTTTGTTTCCCTGGAAGACCGTCACCGACAATATCGAGCTCGGCCTGCGCAACAAGAACGTGCCTGCCGCCGAGCGGCGCCAGCGCGTGGCCGATGCCATCGCCATGATCGGGCTGAACGGCTACGAGCAGGCCTATCCCCACCAATTGTCCGGCGGCATGCAGCAGCGCGTCGCCATCGCCCGCGCCTATGTGCTCGACCCGCAGGTGCTGCTCATGGACGAGCCCTTCGGCGCGCTGGACGCCCAGACCCGCGTGGTCATGCAAGAAGAACTGGTGCGGCTCGCCCGGCTCAATCCGCGCACCGTTCTTTTCATCACTCATGGCGTGGAGGAGGCGGTCTATCTCGCCGACCGCGTGGCCGTCATGACCCGCCGGCCGGGCCGCATCAAGGAAATCATCGACGTGAAGTCAGTGCGCGAGGCTGAGCGCTGGGACAGCTACAGCCGCATCGAGGACGTGATGGACCTGGATTCCTTCGTCCACCTGCGCACCCACATCTGGAAGTCGCTTCGCGAGGAAAAGGCCGGCGCCGATCACTGAGCGCCGGACCACAAAGCCGGACCACCGGCGCCACAGGAGGAAGCCCGCCATGACGATGACGACGAAGAGGACCCTTTTGGCCGCCGCGCTCGCCTGCGCCATCGGCCTCGGTGCCCCGACCGTGGAAGCGCAGCCGCTGAAGAAGATCAACATCTCCTATCAGCCGTCCCTTTATTGGGCGCTGCCCTTCTATATCGCCACCGAGAAGGGGTGGTGGAAGGAGGTAGGCCTCGAACCGTCCTTCGTCACGTTTCCGGCGGGTGCCCCGCAGGTGGCGGCGGCGCAGGCGGGATCGTGGGATGTGGGCGGCACCGGCTCGGTGCCCGCGGTGCTCGGCGCCTCCCGCTTTGGCCTCGTCACCGCCGGCATCACCAACGACGAATCCAAGACCAACGCCATGATGACACGCGCCGACAAGGTGGCCGCCATCACCAAGGATCCGTCCCAGCTGAAGGGCCAGAAGCTGCTGCTGACCACCAATTCCACGGTGGACTATGCCGCCCGCGCGTGCCTGGCCAAATGGGGGCTGAAATCCTCCGACATGCAGTTCGTCAATCTCGGCCAGGCGCAGATCATTTCGGCCGTGATGGCCAATAATGGGGAAGTATCCGGCGTGTGGGCGCCCAACACCTACACGCTGGAGGAAAAGGCCGGAGCCAAGGTGCTGTGCTCGGGCGCCGATGCGGGCGCCATCGTGCCTGGCGCGCTGGTGGTGCGCCCCGCCTTCGCCAAGGACAATGCGGACGATGTGGCCAAGGTACTGGCCGTCTATGTGCGCGGCTGGGGCTGGGCCAAGGCGCACCCGAAGGAAGCCCGCGAAATGACGAAGCGCTTCTATGCCGTCGGCGGCGTCGAAGCCTCGGACGCGGCCATCGACCAGGAATTCGCCCTGCGGCCCACCTATTCCCTGGCCCAGCAGGTCGCGCTCATGGACCGCGCCAAGGGCGCCTCGGAATTTGACGGCTGGCTGGCGCGCATCGGCGGCTTCATGGCCGAGGTGGGCACCTTGCCCTCCGCGCCCGATCCCAAGAGCTACGTGGACGACAGCTTCATGAAGAAGGTGGCCGCCGATCCCAAGCTCAAGGCCTTCGCCACCGAATTCGACAAGACCAACTGAGGCCGCAAGCCCGGACGCGCAGCGCGCGCAATGGAGTATGTGAGATGGCTATCGCGTATCTGAAGCGGGCGAGCAAGACGCCGGAGACCGAGACCGGCACCGCGCAGGACGTGGTCACCGCCATGCTGGCGGAGATCGAGCGGCGCGGCGAAGAGGCGGTGAAGGACTATGCACTGAAGCTCGACAAGTGGGACGGCCCCATCCTCGTCACCGCCGAGGAGATGGACCGCCGCGCCGCCGAGGTGCCGGAAGCCATCCGCCGCGACATCACCTTCGCCGCGGGTCAGGTGCGCCGCTTCGCCGAGGCCCAGCGCGACAGCGTGCGGGACTTCTCCGTGGACCTGATGCCCGGCCTCACCGCCGGGCAGAAGCTGGTGCCCTGCAATGTGGCCGGCTGCTACGTGCCCACCGGCCGCTATGCCCACATCGCCTCCGCCTACATGTCCATCGCCACCGCCAAGGCGGCGGGCGTGAAGACGGTGGTGGCCTGCTCCACGCCCTATCGGGGCCAGGGCATCCACCCCTATGTGCTCTATGCCATGAAGGTGGCGGGCGCCGACATGGTGATGACGCTGGGCGGCGTCCAGGCCATCGCGGCCATGGCCTTCGGCCTGTTCACCGGCAAGCCGGCGGACATCATTGTCGGCCCCGGCAACAAGTTCGTGGCCGAGGCCAAGCGCATGCTGTTCGGCAAGGTGGGCATCGACGTGTTCGCCGGACCGTCCGAGGTTGCGGTGATCGCGGATGAGACCGCCGACCCGCTGATGGTGGCGGTGGACCTGGTGGGGCAGGCCGAGCACGGCCATGAAAGCCCCGCCTGGCTGTTTACCTCCTCCCGCGCGGTGGCCGAGGCGGTGATGGCCCATGTGCCCACCCTCATCAACGACCTGCCGCCCGTGGCGCGCGACGCCGCCTCCGCCGCCTGGCGCGACTATGGCGAGGTGATCTTGTGCGACACCCGCGAGGAGCTGGTTGAAGTCTCCGACCGCTACGCCAGCGAGCATCTGGAGATCCACGCCGCCGAGCTCGACTGGTGGCTGGAGAACCTCACCAATTACGGATCGCTCTTCCTCGGCGAGGAGACCACTGTTGCGTTCGGCGACAAGACGTCGGGACCGAACCACATCCTGCCCACCAAGTTCGCCGCCCGCTATTCGGCCGGCCTTTCGGTGCACAAGTTCCTCAAGCCCCTCACCTGGCAGCGCATGACCCGGGAGGGCTGCAAGACCATCGCCCAGGTCACCGCCCGCATCTCGCGCCTGGAAGGCATGGAGGCCCACGCCCGCACCGGCGACCAGCGCCTCGCCAAATACTTCCCGGGGCACAATTTCGACATGGGCGCGGCGGTGGACGCCTAAGGGGAAGCCATGTTCGCCTTGTCGTCCCTCTTCGACCTGACCGGCCGCACGGCCCTCGTCACCGGCGGCAGTTCCGGCATCGGACTGGCCATCGGTGCCGCCCTCGGCAAGGCCGGCGCGCGGGTCATCCTCGCCGCTCGGCGCGTGGCGGAACTGAACGCCGCCGTGGATGATCTCCAGCGCGACGGCATCACAGCCGCCGCCTTGGTGTCCGACCTTGCCGCCCCCGGCGCCGCCGAGGCGCTGGCGCGCGAAGCCGGCGCGGTGGACATTCTGGTGAATGCCGCCGGCATCAATCTGCGCCAGCCCTTCGGCGAGGTGAGCGCGGAGGCCTTCGACCTCCACATGGCGGTGCATGTGCGCGCGCCCTTCCTGCTGACGCGGGACCTGGCGCCGGGCATGGCGGAGCGCGGCTGGGGGCGCATCCTCAACATCGCCTCACTGCAATCCTTCCGCGCCTTCCCCAATTCCGCGCCCTATGGGGCCGCCAAGGGCGCGGTGGCCCAGCTCACGCGGGCGACGGCGGAAGCCTGGTCGCGCCACGGCATCACCTGCAATGCCATCGCGCCCGGCTTCTTTCCCACCGCCCTCACGCAGGCCGTGTTCGAGGACGAGGCCCGCGCGAGCGCCAATGCCGCCCAGACCGCCATCGGCCGCAACGGCCGGCTGGAGGACCTGGTGGGCCCCGCCGTTTTCCTCGCCTCCGACGCCTCGGCCTATGTCACCGGCCAGATCCTGGCGGTAGACGGCGGCTTCACCGCCAAATGAACCAGTCTTGAGCGGACATCCCCAATGAGAGCCCTGGTCTATACTGGCCCCCACCACCTTGAACTGCGCACCGAGCCTGAGCCCGTCCCCGGCAATGACGAGGTGCTGGTGCGGGTGGAGGCGGTGGGCATTTGCGGGTCGGACATGCATGCCTATCACGGCCATGACGCCCGCCGCCCCGCGCCTCTGGTGCTCGGCCACGAGGCGGCGGGGCGCATTGCCTCCGGTCCTCGCGCGGGGGAGCGGGTGACCGTCAATCCGCTGGTAACCTGCGGCACCTGCCCCACGTGCGAGGCCGGTCGGCCCCATCTATGCCCCTCCCGCCAGATCCTCTCCATGCCGCCCCGTCCCGGCGCCTTTGCCGAGCTGGTGCGGGTGCCGGAGCGCAATCTGGTCGCTGTGCCGGAGCACCTGCCCATCGCCCATGCGGCGCTGGCCGAGCCGGTGGCGGTGTCCTATCACGCGGTCAATACGGGCGCCCGGCTGCTGGGTCAGCCCTTGCCCGCCGCGCGCTGCCTGGTGCTGGGCGGCGGCGCCATCGGTCTCGCCGCCGCCTTGGTGCTGCGCATGCAGGGCGCGGCGCGGATCTATCTCGCCGAGCCCCATGCGGGTCGACGCGAAACGGTGCGGCGGGCGGGCGACTTCGTGTGCTATGCGCCGGGCGATGGGGACGAGCCGTCCGACGGCAGCATCGACCTCGTCATCGATGCGGTGGGCGCGGAAACAACACGCGCCGCTGCCAGCCGGCTGGTGCGGCCGGGCGGCGTCATCGTCCATGCGGGCCTTTTGCCGGGCGAAGCGGGCTTCGACGTGCGGCGGATCACCCTCCAGGAGATCATCGTCACCGGCACCTACTGTTATACCCCCACCGACTTCCGGGCGACGGTGGACGCGCTCGCCTCCGGCCGGCTCGGCGCCCTCGACTGGATCGAGGAACGCCCCCTCGCCGACGGCCCGCGTGCTTTCGCCGACATCGACGCCGGGCGCACGGCGGCGGCGAAGATCGTGCTGCGCGTGTGAGAGGCCCCGTGGCGTCCGGGGCCGGGGGCTGCCATGATCGGGCGGCCTCCATCCACCCGCTCCGGTCATGTCCCGCTCCGAACGCCTCCTCCTGCTTCTCGACGTCCTGCGCCGCCACCGCCGCCCGGTGAGCGGGCGCGTGCTGGCGGACGAGACCGGAGTGAGCCTGCGCACGCTTTATCGCGACATTGCCAGCCTCCAGGCCCAGGGCGCCACCATCGAGGGTGAGGCGGGGGTGGGCTATGTCCTGAAACCCGGCTTCCTGCTGCCGCCGCTCATGTTCTCGGCCGAGGAGATGGAGGCGGTGATGCTGGGCATGAAATGGGTGACGAACCGGGGGGACGAGGCCCTGCGCGCAGCGGCAGGGCGCGCCCTCTCCCGCATCCTGGCCGTGCTGCCGCCCGACTTCCACCCGGCCACCCTGCCCTCGCCTTTGCTGGTGGGGCCGGCGGCACCGCAGCCTGAGCACATGGTGGAGCAGGCCCTCTTGCGCGCGGCCATCCGGGCGGAACGCAAGCTCTCCATCGCCTATCAAGATGCATCCGGCACCCGGACGCAGCGCGTCATCTGGCCGTTCGCACTGGCTTATTTCGATCACGCCCGCGTCCTGCTGGGCTGGTGCGAAACGCGGGAGGACTTCCGCAGTTTCCGCACCGATCGACTGATGGGAGCACAGATGCGGGAGGAGCGTTATCCCCGCCGCCGCCAGGTGCTGCTGCGGGAATGGCGGGCGCAGCAGGGTCTTCCGCCATCCATGGACGGATGAACCCTACTGCCAGAAACTGACAGCAGGCTCCCATAGGGTGCGCCCGTCTCAATGACGGGAACCCACCATGTTCGTGAACACCTCCATCCTCCTCCACGTGGCCGACGCACAGGTCAGCGGGGCCTTCTATGCCCGGCTCCTTGGCATCGCGCCGGTGGAGGAGAGCCCCACCTTCGTCTTCTTCCGCCTGCCCACCGGCACCGGTCTCGGCCTCTGGCGGCGGGAGGGCGTGACGCCCGCCTCTCCATCAGCCGTGGGCGGTGGCGAGATCGGCCTCAGCCTCGCCAATGCCGCCGCCGTGGATGCCACCCATGCGGACTGGGCAGCCAAGGGCGCCCATATCCTTATGCCGCCGACGGATCTGGATTTCGGCCGCACCTTCGTCGCAGCCGATCCCGACGGGCATTGGCTGCGGGTCTATGCGATGGCGCCGGAAGCGGCCTGAGCGGGTTCGCTCAGGCCTGGCCGAGATAGAGCTTGGCCGCCCGCTCGTCGGAAAGCAGATCGGCGGCAGGGCCTTCCAGCGCCACCTTGCCGCCATCCAGCACCGCGCCGCGATGGGAGATGGCCAGCGCCTGCCGGGCGCGCTGCTCGATGAGGAACACCGCCGTCCCCGTCTTGGCCAAGTCCGCGATGCGGGCGAAGCTCTCGTCCACCTTGGCGGGGGACAAGGCGGCGGTGGGCTCGTCGAGCACGATCACCACCGGGCGCGTCATCAGGGCCCGGGCGAAGGCAAGCTGCTGGCGCTCGCCGCCCGACAAGCTCCCCGCGCGCGCCCGCCGCCGCTCGGCAAGGGCGGGGAACAGGGCGAACATTTCCTCGATGCGGGCGGTCTTGTCGCGCACCCCTTCCACCACCGCCAGATTGTCGCGGATGGACAAGGAGGGGAACACGTTCGCCACCTGCGGCACATAGCCGATGCCCGCATGGGCCCGCGCCTCGGCGGGCAGATGGGTGATGTCCCGACCCTCCAGCAGCACCCGGCCTTCCACGCGGGGCAGCAGGCCCACCACCGCCTTAGCCAGCGTCGACTTGCCGGCGCCATTGGTGCCGGCGACGGTGAGGATCTCGCCCGCCGAGAGCGTCAGGTCGATGCCGTTGAGGATGTTCACCTCGCCATAGCCGCCGGCGAGGGTTTCGATGGTCAGCATCACGCGGCCGCTCCCCCGAGATAAGCGTCCCGCACCTTGGGATCGGCCAGAACCTCGCCCGGCGTGCCGGAGGCAATGAGGCGGCCGCGATCCATCACATGCAGGGTCGAGACGAGACGGTTCAGCGCCGGCAGGTCATGCTCGATGATGAGGAAGCCGATGCCCCGGCCGTTCAGTTCGCGGATGCGCACGGACAATTCCTCGATCAGCACCGGGTTCACGCCGGCGAAGGGCTCGTCCAGCAAGATCATGCGGGCGCCGGTCATCAGCGCGCGGCCCAGCTCCACCAGCTTCTTCTGGCCGCCGGAGAGGCGCCCGGCCGGCAGGTCCGCCACCTTCTGGAGGCGCAGGAAGGCGATGGTCTCCTCTGCCTTCTCAGCATTGCGGACCTCCTGCGCCTTCACGAGGCCGGGTCGGAAGAAGGCGGAGAGGAGTCCCTCCCCCGCCTGACCGGGGCTTGCGGCCATGAGGTTCTCGCGCACGGTGAGGTGGGAGAATTCCCGCGGCACCTGGAAGGTGCGCACCATGCCGGCGCGCGCCCGCTCCATGGGGCTGGCGCGGCCAAGCGCGCGGCCCTCGAAGGCCACGTCGCCGGCATCCGCCGCCAGGAACCCGGTGACGAGGGAGAAGAGGGTGGACTTGCCGGCCCCGTTCGGCCCGATCACGCCCACCAGTGCCCCGGTGGGCACCTCGAAGCGGACATCGTCCACCACGCGCAGGCCGCCATAGGCCTTGGTCAGTCCTTGGATGGAGAGGGTCATTTGCGGGTGAAATCCCCCATCAGGCCCTGCGGGCGGTACATGGTGAAAAGGACGAGGGCGAGGCCCACGACGCCGAGGCGCACGCTCGCCATGGCCACTTCCGAGATGAAGGGCATGAGATCGCGCAGGAAGCGGGAACCCTCCAGGAACACCATCAGCAGGAGCGCGCCCACCAGCGCGCCCGAAATGCGCCCCACGCCGCCCATGATGATGGCCATCCAGACCTGGAAGGTCATGAGAGGCACGAACTGGTCGGGAGAGATGTAGCCGATATAATGGGCATAGATGGCACCGGCGATGCCCGCGAGCCCGGCGCCCAGCACCAGGACCTGGATCTTGAAGCCCGCCGGATCCTTGCCCAGCGCCTTCACCGCCTCCTCATTGTCGCGGATGGCCTCGATCATGCGGCCGAAGGGCGAGCGCACGATGCGCACCATGGCGGCCACCGCCAGCAGGTTCAGCAGCACCAGCAGGCCGAGCACCGCCAAGGCCTGGGTGGTGCCGGAGAGCATGCCGAACATCTTCGGGATGCCGGGAATGCCCTGAACGCCCTGGGTGAGCCAGCGCTCGGAGGTGACGACGAGGCGCACCACCTCCGAGAAGCCCAGCGACACGATGGCGAAATAGTCCTCCCGCAGCCGGATGCTCGCAAGGCCCAGCGGCCAGGCCGCCAGCATGGCAAAGAGCGCGGCGAGCGGGAAGGTGATCAGCATGGACAGGGAATGGGTGGACAGGATCGCGGTGGTGTAGGCGCCCACGCAGAAGAAGCCCACATGGCCGAAATTGACGATGCCGGTCAGGCCATATTGCAGGTTCAGCCCCAGCGCGAGCAGCACATAGATGGCGCCGATAATGGCGATGGCGATCAGATAGGCGTCCATCAGCGCACCCCCTCAACCCGGCCGAACAGGCCCTTGGGCCGCACCAGAAGCACGATCAGCAGAACCACGAAGGCGAGCGCCAGCTTGTAGGTGAACCCCACATAGGGCGTGGCGATCTCCTGCAGCACGCCCAGCAGCACGCCCGCCACCACCGCCCCCACCGGATGGCCGATGCCGCCCAGCACCGCCGCCGCGAAGACGGGGATCAGCATCTCCCATCCCATTTCCGGCGACACCACCGTCTTGATGCCCAGCAGCACGCCGGCGAGCGCCGCCACTGCGCCACCCATCGCCCAGAGCCCCAGCATCACCTTGCGCGGCGCGATCCCCGACACCCGCGCCAGCATGGGATCATCCGCCACCGCCCGCATGCGCCGGCCCATGGGGGTGGCGTGCAGGATGAGGAAGACCACGGCCAGGGTGGCGAGGGCGGCAATGCCGATCTTCAGGTCATTGGGCTGGATGCGCAGGTCATAGACCCGCCAGGGCCGCACCAGGGGCAGCTGGAACACCTGCTGGCCGTGGCCATAGATCAGCCCCAGCACCGCTCGGATGACGAAGCCGACACCGATGGAAGCCAGCAGCGCCGAGACCGAAGGCCGACCCTCGAGCACCCGGAACACCAGGAGATAGGAGAGCACCCCCACCAGCGCCCCGGCCGCGAGCCCCACCAGGCCACCCAGCACGATGGAGCCGGTGGCGGTGAAGCCCGCGAGCGCGGCATAGGCGCCGCAGGTCATGAAATCTCCCGTCGCCGCATTGGCGAAGCGGGCCACCCCGAACACCAGGGTCAGCGCCAGCGCCGCGAGCCCGATGACGAGCCCGGACATGAGGCCGGAAATGGCGAGTTCCAGAAAACCGCTCATGAGCGGCTCACGGAGCGGGCGCGAGGGCAGGCGCCACGGCGGCGCGGGAGAAGAAACGGGGTCACGGGCAAGGTCCTCGTCCCGCGCGAAGGCGGGCGGCACAGGGAAAGGCGAAGAGGGAGGCCGGCCGACACATGTGGCCGGCCCCGTGTCAGGTCAGAGCTTCACCACATACTTGCGCTCGATCTTGCCCTTGGAGGCGAAGGAGACCGAGAAGTCCGGCGTCACGTCGCCATACTGGTCGAAGTCGAGGATGGACGAGGCGCCCTGATAGTCGATCTTGCCATCCTTCAGCGCCGCCTTGCCTTCCGCGAAGGTGGAGACGGGCTTGCCGCCGGGCCCGGCCACTTCGCGCAGCTTGGCGGCGATGGCGGCAACATCCGCATTGGGGCCCGCCGCCTCCATGGCGAGCGCCAACACCACCACCATGTCCCAGGTCATGGCCGCATAGACGTTGGACAGGCCCGACTGGCCCATGGCCTTCTGGTAGGCGGCATCATAGGCCTTGAAGGCGTCGGAGCCCTCGTTGGAGATGCTGTCGACGGCGATGATGCCCTCGGTCACCTCCGGCCCCAGCGCCTGCACCAGTTGCGGGTTCGCCGCCCAAGCGGGGATGATGAACTTGGTGGTCTCGCCGGTCTGGAACCATTCGCGCAGGATGATGGTGGTGTCGGCCAGATAGGAGCCCATGACGATCACGTCAGGCTTGGCGGCCAGCACCTTCTGCAACTCGGCGCGATAGCTCGGCTGGTTGGGCTCATAGACCACCTCGGCCACCACCTTGCCGCCCTGCGCCTCCCAGGCCTTCTTGAAGCCCTCGGTGTTGCCTATGCCGGAGGCATTGTTGAAGGCCATGGTGGCGGGGCGCTTGAAGCCTTCCTTCTTGGCCACTTCCGCGAACGCGCGGCCGAAGCGGTCATTGGTGGCCTGGAAGCGATAGAGCAGGCCCTTGGCATTGGCGGGGGGCACCGACAAGGCCGGCGCGCCCGAGGTGTTCATCAAGAGGATGCCGGCATCATTGGTCAGCGGGGCCACCGCCAGCGACACGCCCGAGGCCCAGGTCCCCAGGATCGCCTGCACCTTGTTGACCTCGATGAGCTTCTTGGCCGCCAGCACGGCCGCCTGCGGCTGGGTCTGGCTGTCCTCCGCCGAGATTTCGAGGGTGCGCCCGCCGGCACCGCCCGCCGCGTTCACCATCTCGGCGGCGGCGAGGATCATCTTCTGCATGCCGGAGCCATAGGGGGCGCCGGCGCCGGTGACGGGGTTGAGCGCCCCGATGCGGAACGCCGCCGTCTGGGCGAACGCGCCGCGCGTGAGCGCGGGGAGAAGGAGCGTGCCCGCAAGGCCCGCGAGCGTCTGGCGACGAGAAAGTGTCACGGTCTTGTTCCTTTGGTCTGGAGGGTCTTATTGGTTCAGGACAAAGCGGACTGCTTGACGAAGGCGCCGCCCTTCATGATGAGCGGCATGTGGCGGCCCTGGCCGGTGAGCAGGGACAAGTCGGCCAGCGGGTCGCCTTCCACCACGATGAGGTCGGCGAAGGCGCCGGCGGCGATGGTGCCGATCTGTCCTTCCATGCGCAGCAGCTTCGCCGCGACGGTGGTGGCGGAGGCGATCACCTCATGGGCCGGCAGAACGCGGCCACGGATGACGAATTCCTCCGACTGGTGGCGATGCATCTCGCCCAGCAGGTCCGAGCCATAGGCCATGGGCAGGCCGGCTTCGCGCATGATGGAGATGGATTCCATGCCGGCGAGGCGCACGCTGTCGATCTTGGCGATGGAGCCCGCCGGGAAGCCCATGGCGGCGCCTTCGGAAGAGAGCTTGTCATAGGTAACCAGGGTGGGAACGGCGATGGCGCCCTGCTGCGCCGCGAATTTCGCGGTGTCGGCCTGGATCAGGTTGCAGTGTTCCAGCGAATGGACGCCGCACTCCACCGCCCGGCGGATGCCCTCGTCCGTATAGAGATGGGCCGACACATAGGTGCCGGCGTTTTGCGCCTCTTCCACCACCGCCAGCAATTCCTCGCGGGCAAAGCCGAGGAAATGGATGGGATCAGTGGGCGAGGCGACGCCGCCATTGGCCATGATCTTGATGAAGTCGGCCCCGCCCTTGATCTCCTCGCGGGCGGCGCGGCGCATCTCCGGCACCCCGTCCGCCACGCGGCCCAACGCGCCCAGGCGGAAGCCGGTGCGGGGCGTCTCGCGGTCGTCATAGGGGCCGCGGAAGTCGCAATGGCCGCCGGTCTGGCTCAGCGCCTTGCCGCAGATGACCATGCGGGGCGCGGGGAGAAACCCTTCCGCCGCCGCCACCTTCAGGCCGCGATCGGCGCCGCCGAGGTCGCGCACCGTGGTGAAGCCGCGCAGGAGCATCTCGCCCAGCAGCTTCATGGCGCGCACGGCGACGAGGCTGTCCGGCAGCTTGGCATTGGCGCCGAGATCGGCAAGGCAGGCAATGGTGTGCACATGGGCGTCGATGAGGCCCGGCATGAGGGTGCGGCCCTTCAGGTCCACCACCTCGGCCCCAGCCGCGCTGATCTTCGGCGCCACCTCCTTGATGCGCTCGCCCTCGACGAGCACGTCCACCGGCGCGCCGCGCTCGGGGGCGGTCCCATCGACGATGCGGGCATTGGTGAAGAGAAAGGCCATGGGTCAGCTCCGGTTTGTCACTTTGGCCCGCGCGCGGCGCGGACAGTCTTGGCAGGGGCAATCTTGGCAGGTGCGGTCTTGGCGCCAGAGGACTTCGCGCCAGCGGTACTGGCCTTGGCAGGCCCGGCAGGGACTTCCGCAGGCGGCGCGGCGGCGGGCCGTTCCTCGGGAAACTGGGCCGCCACCTGGGTTTTCCAGAAGGACAGCATCTCCCGGTAATAGGCCGGATCCTCGCGCAGCACGGTCTGGGCGATCATGCCGCGCACGAGGCACATGGTGGTGTTCATCACCGTGCGGGTATGGGCGGCATCCGCCCCGCGCCGGTCTGCCAGCGCCATCCAGACGGCATCGAGCCCGGCATGGAACTTCTTCACCACCGGGATGAGGCGGTCCTTGAACTCGTCATTGTGCCGGGCCTCCGGCAAGTATTCCATGGTCACATAGAACAGCCGGTCCGACATCATCTGCCAGATATAGTCGACGATCTCGTCGCTCGACCCGCCGCGCGCGGAAAAGTCCTCGGCAAAGCGGTGCAGGTCGACGGTGACGCGTTCCAGCATGTCGTTGATGGCATCCGTCACCAATTCCTCCTTGCTGGAGAAATGGTGGGTCAGCGCGCCCCGCGAGACGCCGGCCTGGGCAGCGATCTGGGGGGTGGAGAGGCGCGAGAAGCCCTGGTCGTGCAGCAGGTCGATGGTGGCATGGCGCAGGCGCGCGGAGGTCTCCGCCGTCCGCTCATGCTGGGATCGTCTGCGCTGCGCCACCCTCGCCCCCGTCCGAATTGCGGGCACAGCAAGGCACTACACTTACAAACAGTCAAGTCTGTTTATATCTGCACGTCCAGGGGGCATGTGCCCAGGATTGCGGCAGCCGGTCGGCACGCCCGAAATCCAGGCTGCGGCGCGGTGAACATTGCCGGGCGCCCCCGTCCTGCTATCCAGGAGGGGAAGGCGCAGGCATATGGCCCGACAAGACGCTGCGAGGCATGACCCATGAGCGTTCCGTCCCCATCCTCCGCAACCACGCCCCCTCCGGTGCGCTGGTCCGAGTTGATGACGCCCGAGCGCTGGTTCGCCCTCGTCCGCATCGCCATAGCGGGCCTGGCCGCCCTGCTCTATTGGCGTGCGCTGATCCCCATCGAGGCGCTGTGGCTGGCAGTGGCCATCGGGCTCTATCCCCTTGTGCGGATCGGGCTCCACGACCTCATCCACGATCGCAAGATCGGCACCGAGATCTTCGTCACCATCGCCACGATCATCGCCCTGATCGGCGGCGAGACGGTGGCCGGCGCGATCTTGATGGTCATCATCCTGATCGCGGAATTCATCGCCGACCTGAACATGGACCGCGCGCGGGCCTCCATCCGCGACCTCGTCGGCTCGGTGCCGCAGACCGCCCTCGTCCGCGCGGCGGACGGCGAGCATGCCGTGCCCATCGAAGCCCTGCGCCCCGGCGATGTGGTGCTGGTGCGGGCGGGCGAGAAGATCCCGGTGGATGGCACCGTGGTCGCGGGCATGGGCTCCGTGGACGAGGCGCCCATCACCGGTGAGAGCGTGCCCAAGGACAAGGCCGCCGAGGATGGCGTCTATGCCGGCACCATTCTTGTCGCAGGCGCGCTTGACGTGCGAACCGCCCAGGTGGGCACCGACACCACCTTCGCCCGCATCGTCGCCTTGGTGGAAAGCGCGGGCGCGGAGCAGGCGCCGGTGCAGAAGCTCACCGACAAGGTGGCGGCCTGGCTGATCCCGGTGGTGCTCATCTTCCTGCTGGCTGTTTATGCCTATACCCGCGATGTGCGCACCATCGTCACCTTGCTGATCTTCACCTCACCCGCCGAGCTGGGGCTCGCCACCCCGCTCGTCATTATCGCCGCCATCGCCCGCGCGGCGCGCAGCGGCATCCTGGTGAAGGGCGGCATCTATCTGGAGAGCCTCGCCAAGATCGACACCATGGTGTTCGACAAGACCGGCACGCTCACCGCCAACGCGCCCCGGGTGGTCGGCGTCGAGATCCGCGATCCCGCCTTCACCGAGGCAGAGATTATGGCCCTGGCGGCGGCCGCCGACCGGCGCTCGGCCCATCCGCTCGCCGAGGCGGTGGTGGCCCATGCGGAGGCCCTGGGCCTGCCCGTGGCGGAGCCTGACCAGTATGAGCAGATCATCGCGCGCGGCGTGAAGGCGGTCGTTGGCGGGCGGCCCGTGCTTGTGGGCAACCCGGCCTTGCTGCGGGAAAATGGCGTCGCCCTCGACGCGCCTGTGGAACAAGGTGGCCGCACCCCACTGCATGTGGCCGTGGACGGGCGGTTCGTCGGCGCCATCCTCATCGCCGACACCATCCGGCCCAATGCGCGGGAAGCCCTCAGCCGGCTGCGGGCCACCGGCGTCCGCCGCCTTGTCATGCTCACCGGCGACAATGCGGCGACCGCCGCCACCGTCGCGGCGGAGCTTGGCCTCGACGACGCGCGCGCCAACCTGCGCCCGCAGGACAAGGTGAGCGCCATTGCCGCGCTTCAGAAGCAAGGCGCGCGCGTCGCCATGATCGGCGACGGCATCAACGATGCCCCGGCCCTGGCGCGGGCGGATGTGGGCATCGCCATGGGCAGCGGGGGCACGCAGGCCGCACTGGAGGCCGCCGACATCGCCCTGATGACCGACGACCTGATGCGCATCGTCAGCGCCCGCGCCATCGCCCGGCGGGCCTATCGCACCATCAAGGAGAACCTGATCTTCGGCGTCGGGGTCGTCCATGTGGCCGGCATCACCGCCGCGCTGCTGGGCTGGATCGGCCCGGTGGAGGCGGCACTCCTGCACCTCGGGCCCGACATTCTGGTGTTCCTGAACTCGGTCAAGCTGCTGAGAATTCCCATTCAGGATGTCTAGGCGGGGCAAGGCCTTGCGGCTGAACATGCGCTTCAGAGGTATCAAAAAACCTCAAAAGGACACAGATGCGCGCCGCCGCGCAGTTGAACCCCTGGCGCGAATCGATATGAGTCACGGCCATGATCTTCCAGCCCCTCCCCGCAGGACGCCCGGCCCGATGACGGCGCCCGCAAAGGTGTCCATCGACCTCGGCACCCGCTCCGGCGGAGGCACGGCCGTGCTGGACCTGGAGGAATTGCTGGCGACCCGCCTGCTGGTGCAGGGCAATTCGGGCTCGGGCAAGTCGCACCTGCTGCGTCGCCTGCTGGAGCAAAGCGCCCCCTGGGTGCAGCAGGCGGTCATAGACCCGGAGGGCGATTTCGTCACGCTGGCCGACCGCTACGGCCATGTGGTGGTGGATGCCCAGCGGGGCGAGGCCGATCTCCAGCGCATCGCTGCGCGGGTGCGCCAGCATCGCGTCTCGGTGGTGCTGAACCTGGAAGGGCTCGACAGCGAGCAGCAGATGCGCGCCGCCGCCGCCTTCCTGGGCGGACTGTTCGATGCCGACCGCGACGTCTGGTATCCCATGCTCGTGGTGGTGGACGAGGCGCAGTTGTTCGCCCCCGCCGCTGCCGGCGAGGTCTCGGACGAAGCGCGCAAGGTCTCGCTTGGGGCCATGACCAACCTCATGTGCCGCGGCCGCAAGCGGGGCCTGGCCGGCGTCATTGCCACCCAGCGCCTCGCCAAGCTCGCCAAGAACGTGGCGGCGGAAGCCTCCAACTTCCTGATGGGCCGCACCTTCCTCGATATCGACATGGCCCGCGCCGCCGACCTGCTGGGCATGGAGCGCCGGCAGGCGGAGATGTTCCGGGACCTGGAGAGCGGCAACTTCGTCGCCCTCGGCCCGGCCATGGCCCGCCGGCCCCTGCCCGTGCGCATCGGACCGGTGGAAACCTCCGCCCGCTCCACCAGCCCCAAGCTCCTGCCCTTGCCCGGCCCGGCCTCCGGCGAGGAGGCGCACGACCTCATCTTCACGCCGGGTGCCGACGAAAGCCGCCTCCTGGTGCCGCGCCGTCCGCCGCCGGTGGCGCCCACCGCCGACGTGCTCGCCCAGCTTGCCCGCACCACCCCGGCCGCCCCGCCGCCCGTGCCCGAGCCCCCCACCCCGGTGCCCACCTTGTCGCCGGAGCAGCGCCAGGCCGCCATCGACGCCGCCCTGCGCGAGATCCTGGCCGAGCCGGACGCGGGCTTTCGCACCATCGCCGTGCTCTACCAGGATTTCCTGGTGCGCTGCCGCATCCGCCGCGTGGGGGGCGAGGCGCTCTCCTTGTCCGCATTCCGGCGTCGCCTCGCGGTCGCCCATGCGGGCATCGACATCGCCGAGGCGGAAGCCGAGGATTCCCCCTGGGCGGAGGTCATCACCATGGCCAGCGCCCTGCCGGAGGACATGCAGGGCGTGTTCCTCTCGCTAGCCCGCGCCGCCCATGATCGCCGCCCCTGCCCCTCCGATGCGGAGGTGGCCCATGCCTATGGCAGCCGCTCGCCCGGCCGAGCCCGGCGCCTCTTGGCTTATATGGAAGAGCGGCAGGTGATCGTGACCCGGCTCGACGGGAAGGGCCGCCGCATCGTCGCCATTCCAGGCCTTGCCTGGGAGACCGAACCGGGCGACCCCAACGCCGCCCCCGGCGCGCCCGAGCCCCAGCCCTCCGCCGCCGAGTGAGGCGAAGGGCGGCCTTCGCCCTTCCCCCGGCGCCGCAAATGGCCTAATCGCGCTGCAGCATCCACACGGGATTTCGCGCGCGCATGATCCGTCTCGATTCCATCAGCAAGCAGAACGGCAAGCAGATCGTCTTCATCGAGGCGTCCGCGACGCTGCTCAAGGGCGAGAAGATCGGCCTCGTGGGTCCCAACGGCGCCGGCAAGACCACCTTGTTCCGCCTCATCACCGGCGAGGAGCTGCCCGACGAGGGTCAGGTCTCCGTCGATCGCGGCATCACCATCGGCTATTTCAGCCAGGATGTGGGCGAGATGTCCGGCAAGAGCGCGCTGGCGGAAGCCATGGACGGCGCCGGCCCGGTGAGCGAGGTGGCCGCCGAGCTGCGCGAGCTGGAGCACGCCTTCGCCGATCCCGACCGCGCCGACGAGATGGACGCCTTGGTGGAGCGCTATGGCGAGGTGCAGGCCCGCTTCGAGCAGCTGGGCGGCTACGGCCTGGAGGGCAAGGCCAGCGAGGTGCTGGCGGGCCTCGGCTTCTCCCAGGAGATGATGGACGGGGACGTGGGCAAGCTCTCCGGCGGCTGGAAGATGCGCGTGGCGCTCGGCCGCATCCTGCTCATGCGCCCCGACGTGATGCTGCTGGACGAGCCCTCCAACCATCTGGACATCGAAAGCCTCATCTGGCTGGAGGACTTCCTGAAGGGCTATGACGGCGCCCTCATGATGACCTCCCATGACCGGGCCTTCATGAACCGCATCGTCAACAAGGTGGTGGAGATCGACGCCGGCTCGCTGACCTCCTATTCCGGCGACTATGAATTCTACGCCCAGCAGCGGGCCATGGCGGACAAACAGCAGCAGGCCCAGTTCGAGCGCCAGCAGGCCATGCTCGCCAAGGAGATCGCCTTCATCGAGCGCTTCAAGGCCCGCGCCTCCCATGCGGCGCAGGTGCAGAGCCGGGTGAAGAAGCTGGAGAAGATCGACCGGGTGGAGCCGCCCCGCCGCCGCCAGAGCGTGGCCTTCGAGTTTCAGCCCGCGCCCCGCTCCGGCGAGGACGTGGCGAGCCTGAAGAATGTCCACAAGGCCTATGGCAGCAAGGTCATCTATGAGGGCCTCGACTTCCATGTGCGCCGGCGCGAACGCTGGTGCGTGATGGGCGTGAACGGGGCGGGCAAGTCCACCTTGCTGAAGCTCGTCACGGGCACCACGCCCCCCGACCAGGGCAGCGTCGCCGTGGGCGGCAGCGTGAAGCTCGGCTATTTCGCCCAGCATGCCATGGACGTGCTGGAGGGCGAGCGGACCGTGTTCGAGACCCTGGAGGACGCCTTTCCCCAGGCCGGCCAGGGCTCGCTGCGCACGCTCGCCGGCTGCTTCGGCTTTTCAGGCGACGACGTGGAGAAGCGCTGCCGGGTGCTCTCGGGCGGCGAGAAGGCGCGCCTCGTCATGGCCAAGATGCTTTATGATCCGCCAAACTTCCTGGTGCTGGACGAGCCCACCAACCATCTGGACATCGCCACCAAGGAAATGCTCATCGCGGCGCTCTCCGAATATGAAGGCACCATGCTGTTCGTCTCGCACGACCGGCACTTCCTGGCCGCCCTCTCCAACCGGGTGCTGGAGCTGACCCCGGAGGGCGTGCACCAATATGGCGGCGGCTACACCGAATATGTGGCCCGCACCGGCCAGGAGGCGCCGGGCCTGCGCCATTGAGCAGGCGGGCGCCCCCGCGCCTGCCGAGGTGAATGCCAACGGAAACGCCCGGCGCTTCGTGGAAGCGCGGGGCGTTCTTGTTTCGCACTGGCGGACGTCCTTCTTGGCAACCAATTCCCGCAGAGGCGCCGGTCAGGACCAGGTGCTGAAGTTCACCGTATCGGCCGACGCGCCGAAGGCGCCCACTTCCACATCGCTCACCCTATAGACGGCGCCGTCCGTGAAGGTGATGGTGGTGACCCCGGCATTCAGCGCGTGAGACTGGACATCGGCGAGGCTATAGGCCCTGAACCACAGGCCATCGCCTCCCGCGCCACCATCCACGGACCCGCTGCCGCCCCGGACCGCGATGGTGAAGTTGTCGTTTCCATCGCCGCCCGAGAGGGTGGACGTGCCGACGGCCTCCACGAAGAAGTCGTCGTCCCCCTCGCCGCCATAAAGCGTATTGCTGCCGCCGGCGATGGAGAGAAGGTCGTTGCCGACATCGCCATACATCAGGTGGTTGCCGGATAGGGTCCAGAAGGTGTCATCCCCATCGCCCCCTGACATGGTGGCGGCGGACACACCGCCCACAATGCTGTCCGCGCCGGCCCCACCAAACGCCACCATGGCGTTGAGGCTGGTGCTGCCGATGAGCCAATCGTCACCCGTGCCGCCATAGAGGGCGTCGATCCCACCTCCAGGTCCAAAGGAGGCGTAGAGCGTGTCGTTGTCGGCCTCGCCATAGAGCAGGTTGGACCCGCCATTCGCCCACATCACATCCTCGCCCCCGTCGCCCTGGAGCGTATCGGCGCCGCTGGCGCCTACGAGCTTATCGTCACCGGCGCCGCCATAGAGCAGGCCGTGCGAGCCGTTCGCCTGCGTGACGAGGAAGTCATTACCCTGCCCGCCATACAGTGTGTCGATGCCAGCGGCATCAAGGCCGCCCGACAGGCTGTCATCGCCAGCGTCGCCATAGAGCAGGTTAGAGCCCGTATTCACCCAGGCCTCGTCATTGTCGTCGCCGCCATAAACGGTATCGGCACCGCTCACCCCCACGATGGTGTCGGCGCCCGCATCGCCGTAAAGCAGCGCGTGAGTGCCGTTGAGCTCGGAGGCGATGTCGTCGCCGTCCGCCCCGCCATAGACGGTGTCCACCGCCTTCTCCACGGCGACCTTGCCGGTGCGGATGAAGTCGACCCCCGCATCACCCCCCAGCACGTTGCTGCCGCTGGAAACCCAAATGCTGTCATTGCCGAGGCCGCCATAGAGCGTATCGGCACCGCTGGCGCCCGACACCTGGTCGTTGCCCGCATCTCCATAGAGGAGGCCTGAGGCCGCGCGGGTGGCCAGGAAGTCGTCGCCGAAGCCGCCATAAATGGTATCGATGCCCCCCGCCTGCGCGCTGCCGGTGATCACGTCCACCCCGGCATCGCCATAGACGAGGTTGCTGCCCAGGGTCACCCAGATGAGGTCATTGCCGTCGCCGCCGAATATGGTGTCCGCGCCGCTCGCGCCAGCAATCGTGTCCGCCCCCGTGCCGCCATCCATGAAAGCGTGGGTGGTGCGGCTGCTCAGCTGGTCATTGCCCGATTCGCCGTAAAGGGAATCCACGTCACCCGCGCCGGTGGAAAGGCCGCCAAGAAGGGTGTCGTTGCCCACCTCGCCATGGAGGATGTTGCTGCCGATTCCAGCGGTAATCTGGTCATCTCCAGAACCACCATAAAGCGAACTGTTACCGTACCCAGAACGATCCCCCCCCCGCAGACTGTCGTTTCCCTCACCGCCAAAAAGGACATTTGCTGGATAATAGGCCTGTAAGAAATCATCCCCAGCACCGCCATAAAGCCAACTATATTCGTTCATTTCCCAATGCCCGCTGTACGAATAGCTATAAAGAAAATCATCTCCATTTCCGCCGTATATGTGCGAATCACGCCCCGATGTTGTGATCGAATCGCGACCATCACCGGAGATAACCGTAAAACCGCTACTGCTTATAGTGACACTGTCCGGCCCATTACTGGTCGCGATTATTCCACCAATGGGAAGATCGAAATCGTTGTATACCTGGAATATGGCCCCTTCCAGGTTCGTATAAATTACAGCATCTGATGTATTTCCGTATATCTTCTCGACCTTCCCATCCAATACCGGGCTTTTAACCTTGATTTCTACAGAGGCCAAAGCATTTTCATCTGTCGGACTATAAACCCCCGCTGCCTCTAGGGCAGCGATAATCTCATCCTGCTCATCTCTGGACATGCCCAGGGCGTTCAGCCCGGGGAATTCCGCATTTGGATCACCCTGCACCAGCTCGGCGCGCGTCAAGTCATAGAGCATGGCCCACCCCACCCCTCGAAAACCGCTCCGCCCCCAGACAGACCAAGGAAGCCAAAGCAGGCTCTCAGGCAGGATCGAATGTCGCTGCGGCAGACACATCACCCATCTGGAGGATGCGCCGCACAATTTGGGATCGCATGCGAGCAAGCGCCGCACGACAGGTGGAGCCGACTTAAAAAAGTACCTCTCTTCACGGTGTTAGGAGACCCACCCCCATGGGCGAAGCGCAAACGCCCCCCCTTGCGCGCCGGCCGCAGGGTGTGCACCGCACCCAAAAGGCCATGACAAGGAGTGGCCGACGTGGCGCAAGGGCGGCATGGGCAAGCACAGACCGCCGGCACCGAAGGCGCGTCACCCCACCCCCACCTCCCCCGCCTTCTCGATCCGCCGCGCCTCGGCGCGCAGCAGACGGGCCACCTGGTCGACGCGATCAGGTGAGAGGCGGCTTTCGATGGCGGCGACGGAGAGGGAGCCGGCTAGGCCGCCATCGGGATTGAGGACGGCGACGCCCACCGCCACCACGCCCGGCGCGCGGCTGAGATTGGTGGCATAGCCCCGCGCCCGCGCCTCGGCCACCAGGCGCGCCATGGCCTCCACGCCGAGATCGCCGAATTGCGGCAGGCGCGGCCCGTTGGAGGCCATGATGGCGTTCGCCTCCTCCTCCGGCAAAGCGGCGAGCATGGCAAGGCCGCCGCAGCCGATGCCGAGTGGAATGCGCGCGCCCACATCGATGGTGAAGGCCTTGATGGGAAAGCTCCCGGCCGCGCGCTTGATGCAGAGCGCATCGCCGCCCGCCCGCACGGCGGCAAAGACGGTGTCGCCCGTCTTCTCAGCCAGGCGCTCCACCGCCGCGCCCGCCATGTCGGAGAGCGCCAGGCGCGGCTCGGCCAGGAGCCCCAGCTCATAGACCCAGGCGCCGAGGTGATAGCGGCGCGTGGCCGGATTCTGCCGCGCCAGCCCCTCGCCGATCAGCCCCTGCACGATGCGGTGGGCGGTGGCGTGGATGAGCCCCGTCTCCCGCGTGATGTCCACCATCCGCGCACCGGACTGGCTGCGCTGCGCCAGCACCCGCAGCACGCTGGCCGCGCGCCGGATGCTCTGCGTGCCACCGGCTTCCCCGTCCCCTGCGGCCATCTCCACTCTCCCATAATATCCATATATTGGACTATCTTTATGTCACTAAGCCTGACCAAAACCTATGTATTGACTTATTTGTTCGGTCTACTTAGCTTCCATGACGATCAGACGGGAAATTATAGTCCAATATATGGACAAGTCAACTTCCTCCCCGTCGATGGAGGTACGCCATGGATCGCCGACATCTGCTGCTGTCCACCCTTGCGGGCGCCACGGCGCTTCTTGCCGCCCCGTTCATGGGCAGCCTGCCCGCGCAGGCGGATGCCTATCCTTCCCGGCCGATCCATCTGGTGGTGGGCTATGCCGCCGGCGGATCCACGGACCAGATCGCCCGCATCGTCGGCCAGAAGCTCTCCGAGGAGCTGGGCCAGCCGGTGGTCATCGACAACAAGCCCGGCGCGGGCGCGACCATCGCCTCCGACTTCGTCGCTAAGTCAGCCCCCGATGGCTACACGCTGTTCATGAGCACCATCGCCAACACCATCAACACCACGCTCTATCGCCGGCTGCCGTTCGATTTCGAGCGCGACTTCGCGCCAGTCTCGCTGGTGGCGACCGTGCCGAATGTCCTGGTGGTCAATCCCAGTGTTCCCGCCACTACGGTGCAGGAATTCATCGCGCTGGCGAAGAAGAACCCCGAGAAGATTTATTTCGCATCTTCAGGCAGCGGGTCGTCCATCCACCTGTCGGGCGAGCTGTTCAACATGGTGGCCGGCGTCAAGCTCACCCACGTGCCCTACAAGGGCAGCGCGCCGGCGGTGGTGGACTTGATGAGCGGACAGGTGCAGGCCATGTTCGACAACCTGTCCTCGTCGCTGCCCTACATCAAGGCCGGCAAATTGCGCGCGCTGGCGGTGACCTCCGCGACCCGCTCCCCCGCCGCGCCCGACATCCCCACCATGGCGGAAGCCGGCCTGCCCGATTGCGAGGTGCTGTCGTGGTTCGCGCTGGTGGCCCCGGCCAAGACCCCGCAGCCCATCATCGACAAGCTGAATGCCGCGGTGGTGAAGCTGCTCGCCGATCCCAGCACCAAGCAGCAGTTCGACAATATTGGCGCCGATCCCGCCTCCAGCACCCCGGCCGCGCTGGCCAAGCTCATTTCCTCTGAAACCGCCAAGTGGGCGAAGGTGGTGAAGACCTCCGGCGCCGAAGTGAACTGACCTTTTCCTTTCCAAACCTGCCGGCGGCGCGCCGCGCCCCGGCTCCTGACTTCCCCTTCCTGCCGCACGGACGCGGCGGGACGGGCCGTGCTTTGCCTCAAGGACCCTTCAGATGAACCAGCACGTCGACCTCAAGTCCGCTGCCGTCAACGGCGTCTATTCCATCACCGGCGGCGAGGCCGTCGCGCGCATGATCCTCGCTTATGGCGGCGGCGTGGTGTTCGGCATGGGCGGCTTCCAGCTCCTGCCTTTCTACGACGCGGCCCGGCGCCTCGGCCTCAAGCACATCCTCATCAATGACGAGCGCGCCGGCATCTTCGCGGCCGACGCCTATGCCAAGGTGTCCGGCCGCGTGGGCCTGTGCGACGCGACGCTGGGACCAGGAGCCACCAACCTCGTCACCGGTCTCATGGAAGCGCTGAATGCGGGCACCCCCCTCGTGGTGCTGGCCGGTGACACCCACCGCGCCCATTCCTGGAAGAACATGACCCAGGAATGCCGGCAGGTGGACCTGCTGCGCCCGGTCTCCAAGGAAGTCATCCGCGTGGAGATGGTCTCCCGCATTCCTGAGCTGGTGCGCCGGGCCTATACGGTGGCCACATCCGGCCGCCCCGGTCCCGTGGTGATCGACATTCCCGAGGACATCTCGCACGCGGTCCACGACTTCCCCGTCAGCGCCTTTGAGGTGGACACCCGCTTCCAGAGCGTTCCGGCCCTGCGCACCCGCCCCGATGGGGAGAGCATCGCGGAAGCGGCGGCCCGCATCGGCGCGGCCAAGGCGCCGGTGATCCTGGCGGGCGGCGGCGTGCACATTTCCGGCGCCGCCCAGGCGCTCACCGCCTTTGCCGAAGCCTTCAACATTCCCGTCGCCCATACGCTCTCCGGCAAGGGCGCCATTCCCTGCGCCAGCGCGCTCAATGCGGGCCTGTTCGGCCGCTATGACCGCATCGCCAACCCGCTGATCGAGGAGGCCGACCTCCTCATCGTGGTGGGCTGCAAGCTGGGCGAGATCGCCACCAAGCGCTACACCATCCCCTCCCCGGGCAAGGCACTCATTCACCTGGATTGCGTGGCCGAGGAGTTCGACCGCACGGTGCCGTCCGCCGTGAAGCTCTGGGGCGATGCCCGCCTCGGCATCGAGGATCTCGCCACCGCGCTCGCCCCGTCCCGCGAGGCGCTCGCGGCCCGCTGGGCCGGCCGCCCCGCCGACATCGCCGCCCGCATGGCGGCCTGGCGCACCAAGGTGGGCGACCGGCTGAACTCGCAGGAGACGCCGGTGGACATCGCCCGCCTCCTCACCGAGATCAACGCGGCCATGCCGGAGGACGGATATCTGGTGGCCGATGGCGGCTTCGCGGCCCATTGGGGCGGGCTCTTGTTCGATTCCCCCCGCGCCGGCCGCTCCTTCGTGCCTGATCGCGGCTCGGCCTCCATCGGCTATGGCCTGCCCGGCGCCATCGGCGCGGCGCTCGCCGCCCGCCCGGCCCCGGTCTTCGCGCTGACCGGCGATGGCGGCTTCAACATGATGCTGGGCGAGCTGGAGACCGCCCGCCGGCTGGAATTGGACTTCGCCGTCATCGTTATCAACAACGCCGCCTCCGGCTATGTGAAGGCGCTCCAGCACCTCATGTATGGCCAGGGCGCCTACCAGTCCTCGGACCTGAGCGAGATCGACTATGCGGCGGTGGCCAATGCCATGGGCTGCCGCGGCATCCGCGTGGAGCGGCCGGAGGATGTGGCGGGTGCCTTGAAGGCGGCCCTCGTGCCCTGCGGCGTGCCGACCGTCATCGACGTGGTGGTGACGCGCGATCCCTCCAAGATGCTGCCCGGCGTCGACAGCCGCACGGTGCAGATCAAGCCCGGCGACCGCATCGCCTGAGGGCGCGGGACACACGCAAGACAACGGCCCGCGAGATCGTCTCGCGGGCCGTTCTTATTTGAAGCGCCGCCTCAGGCGGCCAGCAGCGCCAGCAGCTTCTCCCGGGCGTCGTCCGTGAAGGGCGCCGCCTTGCGGATGCGGCGGTCCACATTGACCGTGACGGCCTTCAGCGTCGCGGCCGCCCGTTCGCCGGCAAACAGCGCCTGTCCGAACACAACGGACGAGCGGCGCACCTCCACCACCCGGCAGGCGCCGTCCACCGCGCCGGGATAGTGAAGCTCTCCCACGAAATCCACCTCGAGATGCACGAGCATGTAGGTCTGCTCGTCATTGAGCACCAAGGGCGTATGGCCGGCGATGAAGCGCTGGCGAGCGCTCTCCATCATGGCGAGGAAGGACAGGTTGTTGACGTGGCCGTTCAGGTCGAGGTCGGCGAAGCGGATCTGCTCGGTGGTGAAGAAGCCGAACGATGACCGCTGGCGCAGGTCGATGGCGGGAGGGGTGTCGCTGGTGCCGGACATAAGCGGCCTCAATAGGTGGTGGGCCAAGTGGCGAGCCGGCGCAGGCCGATGCCGCCGGTGGGGCGGCGGGCATGGAGCGCGCGCATGCGGATCAGCCAGTCGCGGGTCTCGGGCGGCGAAATCACGGTCTGCGCCATGAAGGGCTCCGCCAGCGCATAGGCCGAGGTGTCGCGGGCGAGCTCCGCCTCCAGTTCCGCATAGCGCTCAGGCCCCTCGCCGGGCTTCAGGCGATGCAGCACGTTCATGGCCGGCTGACGGCCCATGAGGCTGACCTCGGCGGTGAACCAGGCGGCCATCTCGTCCGCATAGCCCGCGCCCATATTGAGATGCGCCTGGCCATAGGACTTGCGCAGGATGACCGAGAGCTTTGGCACCGTGGCCGCCCCCAGCGCCTGCAGATAGTTCATGATCTTGCCCGGCATCTTCTGCCGCTCGCCGGCCGCGCCCACCAGGAAGCCGGGTGTGTCGGCGAAGGTGATGAGCGGGATGTTGAAGCTGTCGCACAGGACAATGAAGCTCACGACCTTGTCGCAGGCATCCGCATCGAGCGCGCCACCTTTGTGCTGGGGGTTGATGGCAATCACGCCCACGGTCTCGCCCGCAAGGCGCGCAAGGCCCGTATAGGCCACGGGCGCGAAGCGCTCCTTCAGCGGGAAGAGGGTGCCGGCATCGAAGATGATCTCCAGCATGCGCCGCACGTCATAGGTGCGCTTGGGGCTTTCGGGCAGCAGGTCCAAAAGCTTGTCCTGGTCCCCGCCCGGCGCGCCGGGGGCGATGCGGGGCGGCAATTCCTGGCCGTGGGAGGGCAAATAGGACAGGAAGCGCTTGATGAGGTCGAGGGCCTCCTCGTCCGTGTCCACCGCCCGGTCCACCACGCCGGTCACCTGCGTCTGCACCTCCCAGCCTCCGAACTCGCGCGGATCGTTGGCCTCCGCCAGCGCCACGGAGGTGACATGCTCGCTGGAGACGGCCATCACCGCCCCCTTCCGCATCACAACGAAGTCGGACATGGAGGCGTAGAAGGAGCCGTCGCCATAGGTCAGGCCCAGGATGGCCGCCGCCCAGGGCGAGGAGCGGTCGCGCCAGAGTTCGGAATGCTCGCCCGCCCGGTGCAGGCCCTGTGCGCCCATGATGTCGGGGATGCGCGAGCCCGCGCATTCGTTCAGCAGCACCAGCGGCACGCCATTCTTGGCCGCATTGGCCTTGGCGTGGTGGAACTTCTTGTCGCCAATGGCGGAGGTGGATGCGCCGAGCGTGGTGAAGTCGGCCGCATGCACCACCACGGGCCGCCCCTCCACGAAGGCCGTGCCGCTCACATAGCCGTCCGCCGGCGAGCGATGATGATCCTCCGCGCGGGCGGAGACGGCCAGCAGGCCCCATTCGGCGAAGCTGCCGGCATCGGTGAGATGCGCCACCCGCTCGCGGGCATTGAGGATGCCGGCCTTCTTGCGCTCGGCGAGGCGCTTCGGGGATCCCATGGCGAGGGCGCGGGCGCGGCGGGCTTCCAGCTCCGCCCGTTCAGTCTCGAAAGCCATGTCAGTCGATCCAGGCCACGATCTGCTCGGCGGCGACCGCATCGCCCTCGCCCACCAGCAGCTCGGCCACGCGCCCGTCGCGGGGCGCCAGCACGGGAATTTCCATCTTCATGGATTCGATGAGCATCAGCTCCTGATACTCGGCGACGGTGTCGCCCACCGACACCAGGATCTTCCAGACAGCGCCGGAGACATCGGAGAGGACGGGGCATCTGCTCATCGGCATCGACCTTCTTGGGGAGGCTGTAACCCCGCCGGGCGCCCGGCGGGGACGGGGCAGGCTATTTGCCGAACACGAGGTTGGGCAGCCAGAGCGACAGGAACGGCACGTAGCTGACCACCATCAGCAGCACGAAGAGCAGGCACTCCAGGGGAAACACGCCCTTGGTGACCACGCTGAGCGGCTGCTTGGCCACGTTGGAGAGCACGAACAGGTTCAGGCCCACGGGTGCGGTCAGCAAGGCCAGTTCCATGTTGATGGTGATGACCACCGCGAAGTGCACGGGATCAATACCCATGGGGCCCAGCAGCGGCACCAGGATGGGCAGCGTGATCAGCATGATGGAGATGGCTTCCAGGAACATGCCCATGATGATCAGCAGCACGTTGATGATCAGCATGAACTGCCAGGGCTGGAGCCCGATTTCGGTGATGTAGCGCACCACCGCGCCAGGCACGCCGGAGGCGGTCAGCCACTGGGCGAAGGCCAGCGCCGTGGCGATGATGATGGTGATCACCGCCGCCCCCTGCACGGAATCGCCGATCTCGGAAAGCGAGTCCTTCCAGGAAAAGCCCTTGTAATAGAACAGGGCGATGAGCAGCGAGAGCGCCGCCGCCAGCACGGAAGCCTCGGTGACGGTGACATAGCCGCCATAGATGCCCACCGCCACCACCACGGGAAGGCTCAGCGCGGGGAGCGCGTGCAGCACCACCTGCGCAGCATCCTCGCGGCTGCGGCGGGGCTCGCGGGGGAGCTTGTGGCGATAGGCGTAGTACATGGAATAGCCGACGAAGATCGCCGCCTGGATCACCCCCGGCACCACCCCGGCCAGGAACAGGCGCGGCACGGATTCCTCGGCGATCAGCGCGAACAGGATCATGGCGAGGGAGGGCGGGATGAGGATGCCCAGCGTGCCCGAGGCCGCGAGCACGCCGAGCGTGAAGGGCATGGGATAGTCGCGCTGGCGCATGGCGGGCACCAGGATGCCGCCCATGGCGACCGCGGTGGCCACCGAGGAGCCGCAGATGGCGCCGAAGAGGGCGCAGGCCACCACCGCCACGATGGCCAGGCCCCCGCGCACCGAGCCCACCAGCATGCTCACCATGTCGATGAGCGCCTTCGCGACGCCCCCCTTCTGCATGAAGGAAGCGGCCATGACGAAGAAGGGCACTGCCAGCAGGGTCTCGGAATTCAGCCCGTCCAGCATCTTCTGGAACACGCCGATGAGCGGGTCGCCGTTCAGCGCGTACATGAGCATCGCCACCGTGCCCAGCACGAGGAACAGCGGCATGCCGATGGCGAGCATGGCGAAGAAGACGATGCCGAAAAGCTGGATCGTCATGGCTCAGATCTCCGCCGCGCTGTGGAGCGCCATGGTCTTTTCATCGAACTTCGCGAGATAGGCCCAGAAGCGCTGAACGAAGCGCAGCAGCAGCAGCACGCCGCCCACGGGGGCCGCCGCGTAATAGATCCACAAGGGGAAGGCGAGGCCGGTGGGGCTGCGTTCATCCAGGTCCCAGGCGTCGAAGGTCATCTGCCAGCCGTACCAGATGAGGCAGGCGGCAAAGACGATGCCCACCAGGCAGTTCACCACCTCCATCCAGCGCTGCGTGCGCACCGGCAGGTGGGAGATGAGGAAGTCCGCCCGCACATGGGAATCGATGCGCACCAGTTCGCTGATGCCCACGAACATGGCCCAGACCAGCATGTAGACCGCCACCTCGCCGAACCAGGTGATGGCAAAGGGGCGGAACAGCCAGACCGAGACGATCTGGTAGGAATACATCAGCAAGGCAATGGCCCCGATGAGGCCGACGAAGACCCGCTGCACCGTCGCGATCATGACCGCTCGACCTTCGCGCAAGAATGAGGACGGCCCGCGGGACACCGGGCCGAAGGGCCCAGCTCCCATCGGGTCGGCTGCCCGGGGATCAGGTGCTCTGCTTGAGCGCGGCGAGGGCCTGCTTCACCAGGTCGGGATCGATCTTGAGCTTGGGCACCAGTTCGTCCTGGGTGGACATGAGGCCCTTGCGGATGCCGTCCAGCACCCCCTGCTCCGGCCGCACCACGTTCACGCCATTGGCCGCGAGCGTGTCGAAGGCGCGCTGCTGGGCGGCAGTGGTCATGGCGCGGAACTCGGTGATGTGCTCCTTCCAGCTGCCCACAAGCAGGTCCTGGAGGGGCTTGGGCAGCTTGTCGTAGGCGGCCTGCGAGATCATGGGGATGTACTGGTGGAAGAACTGGCGCTCCACCACCGTGCACTTGATGCCGGAATCCCAAAGCTTTGCGGAGGCGACGCTCGCCGAGTTGGAATACATGGCGACGAAATTGCCCTGGCTGAGGGCCATCGGCACTTCCGCCCACGGCACCAGGATGGGATCGGCGCCGAAATAGCGAATGCGCGCCTCGGTGCCAGCGCCGCCGAAGGAGCGCACGCGCAGGCCCTTCAGGTCGAGGCTCGAGGAGATCTGCCGGGTGGAATGGGTGTCGCTATAGCCGTGATCGAGCCAGAAGCCGATCACCTTCACCTTCAGCTTCTCCTCGATCTGCTTGTTGATGGCCTGCCCGACGGCCCCGTCGCTGACCGGATGCATGGCCGCCTGCGGCACGCCGAAGAACATGGGCAGGAGGAAGATGTCGTTGTTGGGATCGATGCCGCCCAGCACCCAATTGCCCGGCATGGCCATGTCGATGGAGCCCTGGCGCAGGGCACGGGGCACGTTCACGTCGTTGAACAGCTGGGCCGAATGGAACAGCTCCACGTCGAGCTGGCCGTTGGATTCCTTGCGCAGGAGGTCCAGCCACTTGGTCACCACCGCGTGGCGGTGATGGCCGGGGGCATCGTCGGTGGACATCTTGAACTTGAAGACGGTCTGCGCCCGCGCCCCGATCGCCGGCATGGCGAGGCTGAGGCCGGCGGCGGCCGATGCGGCGAGAAAGCCGCGCTTGGTGAGCTTGATGGTGTTCATGTTCCCCTCTTTTTTATGTGCAGCCGCTCTGGTTCGGCCGGAGTGAAACCAACGCCCGTGAAACGTTCCTCTTACATGCCGATGAGATCGGCCTTGCGGAGCATGGCTCCGAACATGCGGATGGAGGCGACATCCACCATGGTGCCGTCCACCTGGATGGCACCCAGCCCCTGCGCCTCGGCCTCCTTGTAGGCGGCGGCGAGCTTGCGGGCCCGCGCCACCTCGCCGGCATCGGGGGTGAAGACGGAGAGCGCCCAGTCGATCTGGGCGGGGTGGATGGCCCACTTGCCGACACAGCCGAGCGTGAGAGACCGTGAGGCCTCCACCGTGTAGCCCTCGGGATCGCGGAAATCCGCATAGGGGCCGTCCACCGCATCGATGCCTGCGGCGCGGCAGGCCATCACCATGCGAAAGCGCGAATAGTGCCAGACATCGCCGGGATAGGGGCCGACCTTGCCGTCGGGCTTGATCAGCACGCCCATGGAGGCGGAAAAATCGCCCATGCCGAAGATGAGGGCTTCCAGGCGCGGCGAGGCCTTGGCGATCGCCTCCACATTCTGCAAGCCCTCCACTTCCTCGATCAGGGCTTCCAGGCCAATGGGCTTTTCCAGGCCGATATCCTGCTCCAGCTGGTTCAGCAGCGTGTCGGCGAACAGGATGTCGGCGGGGGTCTTCACCTTGGTGAGCATCAGCGTGTCGAGGCTCTCGCGCGCCCCGCTCACCACCTCGATGATGTCGCGATAGGCGTAGCGGGTGGAGAAGTCGTTGATGCGCACGCAGCGTGTCTTGCGCCCCCACTCATAGGTGGTGAGCGCCTCGATGATCTTGGCCCGCGCCTCGGCCTTCTGGCTGGGGGCGACCGCGTCCTCAAGGTCGAGGAAGACGTGATCGGCGAGCGAGGCGGCGGCCTTGCGCATCATCTTCTCGGACGAGCCGGGAACGGCGAGCTGGACACGGCGCAGGCGCTGGGGACGGGGCGAGGGGCTCATGCTGCGGTCTCTGCGGAAAGGGGGCGCAGGCGGCCGAAGGCACCGGCGGCGCGGAGGTTGGAAATGGCATCGGGAGAAAAGCCGGCCTCGGCCAGCACAGCGTCGGTGTGCTCTCCCAAGAGCGGCGCGCGGCGGCGGATGGCGCCGGGGGTGGCGGTCATCTTCACCGGCACGCCGGCGAGCGTCACGGGGGCGTCCATGCCCGGCTGCTCGACGGGCACGATCATCTCGCGGGCGGCGAAATGGGGGTCGGCCATGATCTCGGCCACGTCATAGACCGGGCCGAAGGGGATCTTGCCGCCCAGCAAGGCCAGAAGCTCCGCCTTGGTGTGGCGGCCGGTGAAGCCCGAGAGGATCTCGATCAGCGCCACCCGGTTGTCATAGCGCGCTTGCCAGGTGGAAAAGCGCGGGTCGGCGGGCAGGCTCGCGAGACCGCACAGGTCGCACAGCAGGGCGAACATGCGGTCGTCATAGGCGGTGATGGTGCACCAGCCGTCCAAGGTGGGGAAGGTGCCGAAGGGGCACAGGAAGGGATGCTGGTTGCCCTGCGGCACCGGCACCATGCCAGCATAGGCATATTGGTGCAGCACGCGCTCGCACAGGGCCAGCACGCTGTCCACCATGCTCACGTCCACGAACTGGCCCTCGCCCGTGCGTCGGGCATGATGGACCGCGCACACGATGCCGAAAGCCGCCAGCATGGCCGGCACGATGTCGCCCACCCCCGGCCCGATCTTGGTGGGCGCGCCGTTCTCCTCGCCGGTAATGGCCATGATGCCGCCGAAGGCCTGAGCCACCACGTCATAGGCCGGCCAGTCGCCATAGGGGCTCGCCTTGGTGCGCGGATCGCCGAAGCCGCGGATGGCGGCGTAGACGAGGCGGGGATTGCGGGCCTTCAGCGCCTCGTAGGAAAAGCCCAGCCGCTCCATGACCCCGGCGCGATAATTCTCCACCACCACGTCGGCGCCATCGATGAGCGCAAGCAGCGTCTCGCGCCCCTCGGCCGTCTTCAAGTCCAGGGTGATGGAGCGCTTGTTGCGGTTCACCGAGGCGAAATAGCCGGCGAAGGCCTTGAGCTGGTCGTCCGGGTGGAAGGGGCCGAAGGTGCGCGTCACGTCGCCATCGGGGGGCTCCACCTTGATCACGTCGGCGCCCTGGTCCGCCAGCATGGCGGTGCAATAGGGACCGGCGAGGAAGTGGGTCATGTCCACCACCTTCAGGTCCGCGAGGGCGCCGGCCGGCGCGGGCGCGCTCATGCCGCCGCCCCGTAGGCGCTGGCGCGCTTCACCAGCACCCGGCGCACGCATTCGCACACCACCACGTCGTCCTGGTTCACGCCCCAATGGCGGAAGGTGACGATGCCGGCATCGTCCCGGTCCGCGTCTTCCTTGGCCAGCACTTCGGAATAGGCATAGAGGGTGTCGCCGTGGAACACGGGGGACTTCAGCCTCAGCCCGGTCATGGAGAGTTCCGCCAGCGCATTCTCCGCCGTGTCCTGGCTGGCCATGCCGATGACAAGAGCGGTGGTGACCCCGCCAAAGACGACGCGCCGGCCGAACGGGGCGGTCTTCATCATGTGCTCGTCGAAATGGCCGGCGGCGGTGTTCATCACCAGATTGGTGAGGAGCACATTCTCCAGCGGTTCGACGGTCTTGCCCCGGGCGTGGCGCATCACCAGGCCCACCTCAAAGGCCTCGAAATAGCTGCCCGGCGCGGTGAGGGAGACCATATCCATCACAGCCTCCCCAGGATGGAATCGGAGATGACGCGCAGCTGGATCTCCGAGGTACCCTCGAACACCTTGGTCAGGCGCGCGTCGCGCCAGTGGCGCTCCACCGCGTGATGGGTGGTGTAACCGGCCCCGCCATGGATCTGCAGCGCATCGGAGGCGACGCGCTCGGCCATCTCGCTGGCCAGATACTTGGCCATGGAGGCCTCGCGGTCACAGCGCTCGCCGGTGTCGATGCGGTCGCACACATAATGGACGAACTGCCGGGTGCTCTCCACCTCCGCCGCCATGCGGGCGATCTTGAAGCGCGTCTCCTGGAAGGCGGCGATGGGCTGGCCGAACTGCACGCGCTCCTTGGAATAGGCGATGGCATCCTCCAGCGCCCCGCGTGCCACCCCCACCGCCCGCGCTGCTGTCTGGGCGCGGGCGCATTCCAGGCCCTGGGTGGCGTAATAGAAGCCCTTGCCTTCCTCGCCGATGAGGCTGTCCGCCGGGATGCGGAAATTGTCGAAGGCGAGCTCGTAGGTCTTCATGCCGAAATAGCCGATCTTGGGGATCGGCGACCCGGCCATGCCTTCCGGGAATTCGCCCCGCTTCTTCTCGAAGATGAACATGGACAGGCCGTGATGGCGCTTGTCCGGCGGCGCCTTGGAAGTGCGCGCCACCAGGATGATGAAGTCCGCCTCCTTGGCGAAGGTGCACCAGTATTTGTTGCCGGTGATGAGATAGCTGTCGCCGTCCTTCACCGCCCGGGTGGAGACGGAGGCGACATCCGAGCCGGCCGAGGGCTCCGACATGGCGAAGGCGCCCACCATCTCGCCCACCGCCATCTTCGGCAGGTAGTAGCGGCGCTGCTCCTCGCTCATCATGTGGCTGCCGATGAGCAAATTGCCGCGCACGATGATGGAGCCCACCGACATCCAGCCGCGCGCCAGCTCTTCCGACACCAGGCAATATTCAAAGCAGCCGAGGCCCAGGCCGCCATATTCTTCCGGGATCAGGATGCCGAAATAGCCAAGCTCGGCCAGCTTGTCGCGCAGCGCCATGGGGATGTCGGCGCGTTCGGGATCCAGCTTGTTGGCGAGCGGGGTCACCTCGCGCCGGGTGAATTCGCGGGCATGCTCCTGGATGGCGCGCCGCTCTTCGGTCATGTAGCTCATGGGGCCGCCTCCACCGGGGCCGCGCGCGGCACCATGTTGGTGCGCACGAAGGAAATCACGCGTTCGCCGCGCTGGTTGAAGCCTTCGGTGTGCCAGGTGGCGATGCCCATCATCGGGTTCTTTGCGGAGTCCCGAAGCCCCGTGACGGTGCTGCGGGCGGTCAGCGTGTCGTCCGGGTAGACCGGCGGGCCATATGCGAGATCATCGACCCCGAGGAAGGCGCCGCCCGCCTCGGACAGGTCCTCCACGGAGAGGCCGAGCACCAGTGTGAACACCATCAGCGGATTGACCGGCGTGTCGGAATGGCCGAGCGCCAGGGCATATTCCCGGTTGAAGTAAAGCGGGTTGAAATGCAGGGTCAGCGTCGAAAACAGCGCTGCCTCCGAATTGCGCAGGGTTCGCCCCCAATGGTGCTCAAACCGGCGGCCCACCTCGAACGCCTCGAAGGTGTTCCCCTTCCGCATCAGCACCGCCGAGCTGCGGAAATGTGTCGTCATTTCAAAACGATGCCTCCGGGAAGGACGGCAGGGTCAGGGCACCGAGAACGGCCGCCCTGCGCTGCTCAACTTTTGATCACGCTTAAATCGGTGCACTCAGGTTTGATCTGATGAAAAGGAATGTCAACGCCGAAATTTTCATGACATCAAAACTTGACACGAAAATTTTGATCACACTATTTGTCGAAACAGGCGGAGAGAGGCTTTCCGCCAGCGGGAGCGGCACCGGGAGCGCATCCATGGCGGGACGCAGCAGCAAGGGCACGGCGCAGGGAAGCACCCCGCGGGACGAGATGGCGCATGGCCGCGCCGCACCCGCGCCGGAGGCGCCTCCCTCGGCCGAGGCCGCCGCAAAGGCGCCCGCACGGCGGGGGCGCAGCGCGAAAGCAGGTATCGCCCCTCCCGAGCCCCAGCCCGAAGCCGCACCCGACGCGCCGGAGATGCGCGTCGCCAAGGCCGCCCCGCGCGGCGGCGCCAAGCGCAAGGCGGAGGCGGAGCCCGCCCCCTCTGCGGCAGACCTGACCGCCGACGACGTGCATGCGGAGGCCGATGCCCGCGTTGGCGCCGTGGTGCGGGCCGAACGCCTGCGCCGAGGCTGGTCGCTGGGCGCGCTGGCCGAGCAGGCCATGATCTCCATCGGCATGCTCAGCCAGATCGAGCGGGGCCTTGCCACCCCCTCCCTGCGCACCCTGCGGCTGCTGGCCGGCGCGCTGGACGTGCCCATCACCCAGTTCTTCGAGGGCGACAGCGTACCGCCCTCCGCCAATCCCTTCATCGTGCGCGCTCATGAGCGCCACTGCCTGAATCTCACCAATACCGGCATCAACAAGATGTTCCTGATGCCGCCGGGCACCAGCCTGCTGGAGATGTGGGAGTTCCGCTTCGCGCCAGGCGGCACCTCTGGCGGGGCGCTCTACAACCACAATGGCGAAAAGGCGGGCGTGGTCATACAGGGGCGCATCAAGCTCCTGATCGGAGACGAGACCTACACGCTGGAAGCCGGCGACAGCTTCCGCTTCTCCAGCATGCTGCGCCACCGGGTGGACAACGATTCCGACGAGGAAGCCCGCGTCTTCTGGGTGGTCACCCCGCCCGCTTCCGGCGGCCGCGCACCCTCCCGCCAATAGGCTTTCCCGAACATCCGAGGCGACGGCGATGAAGAAGGTTCTGGTGGCCAATCGCGGCGAGATCGCCCGGCGGGTGTTCCGCTCCTGCCGGACCCGGGGGCTTGCCACGGTCGCCGTCTATTCGGAGGCGGACGCAAGCGCCGCCCATGTCGGCGAGGCGGACGAGGCCGTTCTCATCGGCCCCGCCCCGGCCCGCGAGAGCTATCTGAAGGCGGAGGCGGTGATCGCCGCCGCGCGCGCCACGGGCGCCGATGCGGTGCATCCCGGCTATGGCTTCCTCGCTGAAAACGCCGCCTTCGCGCAGGCGGTGCAGGAGGCAGGACTCAGCTGGATCGGTCCGGCGCCGGACACGATCCGCGACATGGGCGACAAGGAACGCGCGCGGGAGATCGCTCGCCGCGCGGAGGTGCCCGTGGTGCCCGGCAGCGCCCGCTTCCCGCTGGATGCGCAGGGCTGGCAAGGAGCGGCCGATAAGGTGGGCTATCCGCTGCTGGTAAAAGCGGCGGCGGGCGGCGGCGGCATCGGCATGCGCCGCGTGGACGGGCCGGAGGGGCTTGCCCCGGTGGTGGCCGCCACACGCTCCATGGCCGCCCGCGCCTTCGGCGACGGCACGGTCTATTTCGAGCGCTATGTCCCCCGCGCCCGCCATGTGGAGGTGCAGGTGTTCGGCTTCGGCGACGGACAGGCCGTGCACCTGTTCGAGCGCGACTGCTCCCTTCAGCGGCGCTTCCAGAAGGTGATCGAGGAAAGCCCCGCCCCCGGCCTGCCGGAGAGCGTGCGGGCCGCCATGGCGCAGGCGGCGGTGAAGCTGTGCGCGGCCACCCGATATGCGGGCGCGGGCACGGTGGAGTTCATCCTGGATGTGGCCACCGGTGATTTCTTCTTCCTGGAGATGAACACCCGCATCCAGGTGGAGCATCCGGTCACCGAAAGCGTCACCGGCCTCGACTTGGTGGGCCTGCAACTGGACTTTGCCGCCGGCACCCTCGGCCAGCTGGTGCAGGAGGACGTGGCAACGCACGGCCACGCCATCGAATGCCGGCTCTATGCGGAAGATCCGGCGCGCAATTTCCTACCCTCGCCGGGCCTCATCACCGCCTATGCGCCGCCGCCCGCCGCGCCCTGGCTGCGCATCGATGCGGCCTATGGTGCGGGCGACACCATCACCCCCTTCTACGATCCGCTCATCGCGAAGGTGATCGCCCATGGGGCGACGCGCGAGGAGGCGCGCGCCCACGCCCGCGCGGCGCTGGAGGCCTTCACCCTGGAGGGGCCGGCCAACAACCGCGCCTTCCTGATCGCCTGCCTCGCCGACGCGGACTTCGCGGCGGGGGAGGTCGACACCGCCTTCATCGACCGCCGGCGCGCCCTGCTGGTGCCCGCGCGGACAGCGGCGGCCTGACAAAGGCAGTCGCCGGCCCGACACCTCGATCCCGCACGTTCAGCCACCGGAAGCCTCTTCCGGGACTGCCTTGGCTCGTCCGCTCGCCGAACCCTTGTCCCACCCTCAGGAGATGGAATTCCCCATGACCACCCCCGCACCGATCGAGCGCTATGGCATCGGGCCGCGCATGTCCCAGATCAGCATCCATGGCGGCGAGACCGTCTATCTGGCCGGCCAGGTGGCCAAGGCCAAAGCGGGCGCTTCCATCCGCGAGCAGACGGAGGAGATCCTCGCCAATATCGACGCGCATCTCGCCAGCGTCGGCAGCAGCAAGGCACGCCTGCTCCAGGCCACCATCCTGCTGTCGGACATGGCGAATTTCGATGAAATGAATGCCGTGTGGGATGCCTGGGTGCCGGAAGGCAACACGCCCGGCCGCGCCTGCTACGAGGCCAAGCTCAACCGCGCCGCGTTGGGCGTGGAAGTGATCGTCATCGCCGCCCGCTAGCGCCGAAAACGGACACCCCAAAAACGCGAACGGCCGGCGAATGCCGGCCGTTGCTGTGCACATCGATGCGAAGATCAGGTCTTCGTGCTCTTCTTGGCCGGGGCCTTGGTCACGGGAGCCTTCAGAACCGGCGCCTTCGCCGCAGCGGCCGGCTTGGCGGCGGGCTTCGTGACCGGCTTGGTCAAGGGCTTCGTGACCGGCTTGGACGCGGCCTTGGCGGGCGCCTTGGTCTTGGGCGCAGCAGCCTTCACGACGTCCTTGGCAGGCTTGCTCTTCGCATCCGCCTTCGGAGCCTCAGGCGCGACTTCCGCCGGCGCAGCTTCAGCGGCCGGAGCCACAGCCTTGGCGGCAGCCTTCTTCACCGCAGGCTTCTTAGCCACAGGCGCCTTCGTCACAGGCGCCTTCGTCACAGGCGCCTTGGCAGCGGCCTTCGGAGCAGCGGCCTTCACCTCAGCCTGCGGCTCCGCCGGCTTTGCGTCAGAAGCTGCCGCCGGGCCAGTCTTCGCAGCGCCCGTCTTAGTCCGTTGGGTGCTTTTAGAACGCTCCTGGGTTGGAGCGGCTTCGGCAGGCGCGGGGGTCGCGGCCGGCGCGTCCGCGATGGCCGTCTTCGCCGCCGCCTTGCGGGGCGCCTTGGCCTTCACGGGAGCGGCGGGAGCCGGAGCCGGAACGTCCACCACCGGGGCCTCGGGGGCGAGGGCCGGAGCCTCCACTGCCACGATAGCCTTGGCGGACGCCTTGCGGGGCGCAGCCTTGCGAGCGGGCTTGGCAACCGGCTTGGCAGCAGCAGCCTGCGCCTCGACGGGCGCAGGCGCTTCCACCGGCGCGGGCGCCTCTGCCTTCACCTCGGGAGCAGGAGCGGCAGCCTTGGCCTTGCCAGCGCGACCCTTGGGGGCGGCGGGAGCCTTTTCCACAACGGGGGCCGCAGCGGCGGGCGCCTCAGCCGGCGCCTTCTCGGCCACCGTCTTGCGGGTCGCCTTGCGGGCGGGCGCCTTGGGGGGAGTTGGAGCGGCCTCAGCTGCAGGCGCAGCGGGAGCTTCCACGGGCGCAGGCGCCGGGGCAGCCTTTGTGGCCTTGGCGGCCGACTTCACGGCAGGCTTGGCAGCCGCAGCCTTGGGCGCGGAAACTTTGGGCGCGGCAACTTTGGGGGCGGATTTGGCTGCCACCGGCTTCGCCTTCGCGGCGATGGGCGCCTCGGCGGGCTTTTCAGCAGGCTTGGCAGCAGCCGTAATCTTGGCAGCCTTGGCAGGAGCGGCGGCCTTCGGCGCAGGAGAGGTGCTCGCGCTCGCCTTGGGGGCGGCGGCGGGCTTCTCGTCAGCCGTCGCGGTCGCCTTGGCAGCGGCCTTTCCGGCGGCCTTGGAAGGGGCCTTGGATGCAGCCTTGGCGGGAGCCTTCTCGGGCGCCTTGGGGGCTTCGGCCGGCGCGGCCTTCACGCTCTTCACCTTCGCAGGGGCCTGGGTGAGGGCCGAAGCAGCCAGGGCCTTGATCTCCTCGGGGGTCAAGCTCGCCGGATCTTTCAGGGCTTTCGCCGCGATCTTGCTCACCGAGGGACCCGTGACTTCGCTCTTTGCCATCAACGCCTCCAATTCCTTGAGCCGGCGCAGACGCATAAGCCGAACAGGCATGACCGCCAGCCTTCGGATGGATGCCCCGGAGATGTGTCGAATTGGTTAATGAATTCAGCAAGAGCAAGGCAAAAGTGCTGTGAGGAGGTTATTTTTCTTAAGCAATACGAAACATAACAAGAACATCGACGTCATCGGCCTGTCGAGACCCTCGGCTAGGGTTGCCCTCGCGAATCACTGCCGCGGCGGCGCGGCGTGCGTATGGCCGGTGCGCGGGGGCGCTCGAGCCGGCCCAAAGCGAGAGAAAACTCCTTCAGACGGAGGCCAAGATGACCCAGCACGGACCCGAGCGCGCGCCCCTCCATGGCCGCCCGTCCATCGTCTTCACCTGCCGCGACAATGGCGGCCTCAGCTTGTTGGCGGAAGCTCTCGCCAATCACGGCCAGCCCCATTTGCGGGCCTTTTCCGCCAGCGCCGAGCGCGCCGGCCCGGTGGACCTTGCCGCCGTGGAATGCCTGCACGGCGCTCGTGTGCCGGCGGACGGGCTCTCCGCCAAGCCGCTCGAACTGTTCGCGCTGGCTGGTGCGCCGCGCATCCATGCGGTGGTGGCCATGGTGGAGGCGGTGCATGGCGAGGCGAGCCGCTTTGCCGCCCGCTGCGGCGCGCGCTTACATCTGTGGCGGTTCGAGGAGGTGGCCCACCTGGCGGATACCCATGCCCGTCGCCTCGCCTATCGCCGCCTACTGCCGGCCCTGCGTGCCGCCATCGGCGAATTGCCCGCAACCCTGCCGGTCGCGGCGTGATCTGAAACGAAAGTGGCCGGAGGCGCAGGCCCCCGGCCGTCTTGGCATCACGCAGCCGTCTTGGCATCGCGCAGCCGTCTTGGCATCGCGCAAGAGCGGCGCTCAGTCCGCGATGCGGCCGCCCAATTCGTCCTCGATATGGATGCGGATGATCTCGTCGAAGCTGGTCTCCGAAACAAAGCCCAGTTCGGTCGCCCGCCGCGCGTCGAACTTGCGCGGCCAGCCGGCAACGATGCCCTCGATCACCGGATCGGGCGCGCGGCGAATGCGGGCCACCGCCTTGTCCCCGGCCACGCGCCGCAGCGCCTCGATCTGCTCGCCCACGGTTACGGCCAGCCCCGGCATGGTGAAGTTGCGGCGTGCTCCGAGGGGCGCCGTATCCAGCAGCGCCGCATGGATGAGGAAGCCCGCCGCCGAGCGCGGCGAGGCATGCCAGTGCATCACCTCGTCAGAGACCGGCAGCACCGCCTCCTGGCCCGCCAGCGGCTCGCGGATGATGGAGGAGAAGAAGCCGGACGCAGCCTTATTTGGCTTGCCCGGGCGCACGCAGATGGTGGGCAGGCGGATGCCCACCCCATCGAAGAAGCCGCGTCGCGAATAGTCCGCCAGCAGCAGTTCGCAGATGGCCTTCTGGGTTCCGTAGGAGGTGAGCGGCGTGTGGAAGAATTCGTCGCCGATGGCCTCCGGGAAGGGCGCGCCGAACACCGCGATGGACGAGGTGAAGACGAGGCGCGGGCAATAGCCCTCGATGGCCCGCACCGCATCGAACAGGAAGCGCGTGCCGTCCAGGTTGATGCGGTAGCCCTTCTCGAAATCCATCTCCGCCTCGCCCGAGACGATGGCGGCCAGGTGGAAGATCACGTCCGGCCGATCCGCCAGAAGCGCCGCCGCCTCGCCGGGCACGGAGAGGTCGGAGACGCGGGCCTCGATGGGGAACGGTGCCTCGGTGCGGGCGGGGGCCACCACATCGTGCGCGGTCAGCGCGGTGATGGGAGACGCGCCGAGGCGGCCCTCGCGGGCGAGACGCTCGATGAGCTTGCGGCCGACCATTCCGGCGCCGCCGATGACGAGAATGCGCATGGGTTCAATCCTGCCAAACAGCCGCCCTCAGAGCGACCAGCCGCCGTCAATGATGTGGATCTGGCCGGTGGTGAAGGCGCTTTCCTCGCTGGCGAGATAGAGCGCGAGATTGGCGATCTCCTCCGGCGTGCCGAGCCGACCCATAGGCTGACGGCCGACGAAATCGGCCTGTACGGCGGCGATGGAGCGCCCGGTCTGCGCCGCCACCGCGGCAATGCGCTCGTCCAGCGAGGGCGACTGCACCGTGCCGGGGCAGATGGCATTCACGCGGATGCCCTTGGCCACATAATCGGCGGCCACCGCCTTGGTCAGGCCGATGATGGCGGCCTTGGTGGCGCCATAGGCATAGCGGTTGGGCACGCCCTTCACCGAGGAGGCGGCGGAAGCGATGTTGACGATGGAGCCGTGGCCCTTCTCCAACATGCCAGGCACGAAGGCGGTGAGCGTGCGGTGGATGGACTTCACGTTGAGATCGAAGGAGAAGTCCCAGTCCTTTTCGCTGCACTCCAGGAGCGAGCCCTGGTGCACATAGCCGGCGCAATTGGCGAGCACGTCCACCGGGCCGATCTCCTGGGCGAGCGCGTTGACCGCCTGCGTGGACAGCACGTCCAGCACCCGCGCCTCGCCGCCGAAGCCGTTCAGCTTGGCAAGGTCGAGATCGGTGGCCACCACGGTTGCGCCTTCGCGCACATAGATGTCGGCGATGGCCCGGCCGATCCCCTGCCCCGCCGCCGTGACGAGGCAGGTCTTTCCCTTCAAGCGTCCACCCATGGTTTCCATCCCTTCGTGTGGTCTTTTGACAGGCCGGCTTTGCGCCGGCCCGATTGGTGTGCGGGCCTCAGGCCCGGTCGCGCAGATCCTCCAGGCGCGCCTTCTGGCGGCCGTCGGCGTCGAAATTGTCCGCAGAAAGCCAGGCCTCGAAGGCCGCCTTCGCGCGCGGCCACTCGGTGTCGAGCAGGGAGAACCAGGCGGTGTCCCGGTTGCGGCCCTTGACGATCATGTGCTGGCGGAACAGCCCCTCATAGGTGAAGCCCAGGCGCTTGGCCGCCGCGCGGGAAGGCGCGTTGAAGGCGTTGCACTTCCATTCATAGCGGCGATAGCCGAGATCCTCGAAGGCGTGGCGGGCCATGAGATACATGGCCTCGGTGGCCGCCGGCGTGCGCTGGAGCGCGCGGGTATAGAGGATGTTGCCCACCTCGATCACCCGTTGGGCGGGCTCGATGCGCATATAGGTGGCGTGCCCCACCGCCTTGCCGCTCGCAGGGTCCACCAGCGCGAACAGAAGCGGGTCGGCCTTGGTGGCGGCTTCCGCATAATAGCGGCGGAAGGTGGTCTCGTCCGGGAAGGGGGCGGGGGAGAGATAGGTCCACAGCGCCTCGTCGCCCGGCCCGTGCGAGGCGGCATAAAGATCGGCGGCATGGAGATCGCAGTCGAAGGGCACCACGTGGATGTGGTGCCCTTCGTGACGCACCCGCTCGGGCCGGCGCGCGGCAGGCCCCTCCACGATGTCGCCGAGAGGCTGTCCGGACGCCGGTGCGTCGGCGGATGACTGAGACATAGCAAGACCTGCAAGCTAAGCCTAGAGCCGACGAAACAGCCGGCTCGCAAGGCGGGAAGGACACGTTCGGCCCGGGAAAGCACCGGGCCGGACGGCACCTTAGTGGTTGTCGCGCGGCACGCCCATGGTCTGGGCGACGCGCTGGTACTTCACCGCCGGCTTCAGCACCATGCCCTCGTCGAACTGCTCCACCATGCTGCGCTGGATCTCCTGCCAGGGGGTCTGGCTCTTGGGGATCGGGAAGCCGCCCTTGGCTTCCAGCTCCGCGCGCCGCTCGGTGAGTTCCGCGTCCGAGATGAGGATGTCCGCCGACCCCGTATTGAGGTCGATGCGCACCCGGTCGCCGGTGCGCAGCAGGGAGAGCCCGCCGCCCGCCGCCGCCTCGGGCGAGGCATTGAGGATGGAGGGCGAGCCCGACGTGCCGGACTGGCGGCCGTCGCCGATGCAGGGCAGCGCCTTCACGCCCGCCTTCAGGAGGGCCGCGGGGGGCTGCATGTTCACCACTTCCGCGCCGCCGGGATAGCCGATGGGGCCGGTGCCGCGGATGAACAGCAAGGTATGCTCGTCAATGCCGAGGCTCGGATCGTCGATGCGGTGGTGATAGTCCTCCGGTCCCTCGAACACCACGGCGGGCCCCTCGAAGGCGTTGAGGTCGTCGGGGTTGGAGAGGAAGCGGGCGCGGAATTCCTCGGAGATGACCGAGGTCTTCATCACCGCATTGTCGAACAAATTGCCGCGCAGCACGATGAAGCCGGCATCGGCCTTGAGCGGATCGTCATAGGAACGGATCACGTTGCGATCCCACGAGAACTGCCCCTTGCAATTCTCGCCCATGGTGCGCCCATTCACGGTGAGCGCGCTTTCATGGATCTTGCCGGCGCCGATCAGCTCGGCCACCACGGCCGGAATGCCGCCGGCGCGGTGGAATTCCTCGCCCAGGAACTCGCCCGCCGGCTGCATGTTCACCAGCAGCGGGATCTTGTGGCCCACCGCCTGCCAGTCGTCCACGGTCAGCGAGACGCCCACATGGCGGGCGATGGCGTTGAGATGGATGGGGGCATTGGTGGAGCCGCCAATGGCGGAATTGACGCGGATGGCGTTCTCGAACGCCTCGCGGGTGAGGATGTCGGAGGGCTTCAGATCCTCCCACACCATGTCCACGATGCGCTTGCCGGTCTCATAGGCGATCTGGCCGCGCTCCCGATAGGGCGCGGGAATGGCGGCGCAGCCGGGCAGCGACATGCCCAGCGCCTCGGCCAGCCCATTCATGGTGGAGGCGGTGCCCATGGTGTTGCAATGGCCCACCGAGGGGGCGGAGGAAGCCACCACGTCCATGAAGGTGTCGTAGTCCAGCTTACCCTCGGCATGCTCCGCGCGGGCCTTCCACACCACCGTGCCGGAGCCGGTGCGCTCGCCCTTCCACCAGCCGTTCAGCATGGGGCCGCCGGAGAGCACGATGGCCGGGATGTTCACGGTGGCCGCCGCCATGATGCAGGCGGGAGTGGTCTTGTCGCAGCCGGTGGTCAGCACCACGCCGTCCAGCGGATAGCCGTATAGGATTTCCACGAGGCCGAGATAGGCCAGATTGCGGTCGAGCGCGGCGGTGGGGCGCTTGCCGGTCTCCTGGATGGGATGGACCGGAAATTCAAAGGGGATGCCGCCCATGGCGGCGATGCCCTCGCGCACCCGCTTGGCCAGTTCGATATGGTGGCGGTTGCAGGGGGAGAGGTCCGAGCCGGTCTGGGCAATGCCGATGATGGGCTTGCCGGACTGCAGTTCGGCGCGGGTGAGGCCGAAATTCAGGTAGCGCTCCAGATAGAGCGCGGTCATGCCCGGATTGTCGGGATTGTCGAACCAAAGCTGAGAGCGCAGGCGCCGTTCCGTCGCAGCCCCGTTCTGGTTCTTCTTGTCGTGCGGACCGGCCATGGATGTCTCCCTTCGACCCGCCTGGGGGCGGGAATTTCAATCGATTTGATTTGGCGAATTTATGCGCCGCCGCCGCCGGGAAATCAATTCCGATTGGAGCGGTTCGCAACAGACGTGCACCTTGTGCATGGCAGCAAGGAGGGACGCGGCGCCCGCACCCATGGCGCAGTTCGGGTAGCCTCGGCACGGGCCATTCCCCGTCGCGGCGCATCGTCCTCTCCCCCAGGGCGAAGCCCGTGGCGAGAGCCCGATGGCGCGGCTGCGCGGTGAGCGGGGTGCCGCGCGGCAGGTCGCCGCGCTCCACCAGCCTGCGGAACGGGCCGCAGAGGCAAGGAGCGGGATCATGCCCCCGAGACCCTTTGGGCCGATGTAAGCCTGGACCCGACCGAAAGCGCCAAGGCATAAGGCGTGATCCACCGCGCGCGGGGCACGCCGCTCCGCGCACGAGGAACGACATTGCAATCCCAACAGGGGCGATACCGATCATGGCGCAGACTGAGGCAAGTGCCGGCTCACCCCCCGCCTTCCCTGCTCCCTCCTGCCCCGTCTCGCGCAGCGCGCTTCCGCTGGAGGGCGTGGGCGCCGATGGGCAGCCCGCGGCCCTGACGGTACTGCGGTTCGGCGCCCTTGGCGCCCGGCCCAAGGCCTATCTCCAGGCGGGGCTCCATGCGGATGAGTTTCCGGGCATGCTGGCGCTGCGCCACCTTGCCGCACGGCTGCAAGATCTAGCCGCGCGGGGCGAGATTGCCGGCGAGATCATCCTGGTGCCGCAGGCCAATCCGCTGGGCCTCGCCCAGCATCGCTTCGGCTTTCTCCAAGGACGCTTCCACGAGGCGAGCGGCGCCAATTTCAACCGCGGCTATCCCGACCTTGCCGCCGTCATTGGCGACGAAATCACCCCCCGCCTCGGCCCCGACCCGGCCGCGAACGTCGCCGCCATCCGCGATGCCATGGGCGCCGCGCTGGCGGGGATGGCCGCCCGAGGCGAGATGGAACGCCTGCGCCTCACCCTCATGGGCCTAGCCTATGACGCCGACATCGTCCTCGACCTGCATGCGGACAACGAGGCGTTGCTGCATCTTTATGTCGGCACCCCGCTCTGGCCCGACGCCCAGGACATCGCCGCCGAGATCGGAGCGCGCGCCGTTCTGCTGGCGGAAGTCTCCGGTGGCAACCCGTTCGACGAGGCCTGCAGTGGCCCCTGGTGGACGCTGGCGAAGCGCTTTCCGCACATCCCCATCCCGCCCGCCTGCCTCTCCGCCACGCTGGAACTGCGCTGCAACGACACGGTGGACGATGCCCTTGCCGCCCGGGACGCGGCGGCGCTGGAGCACATTCTGCGGCGCCGGGGGATGATTGCCGGCGGCGAGGCGGAGGCTCTCCCGCCCCTGCTATGCGAAGCGACGCCCCTGGAGGCCATGCAACAGTTGCGCTCCCCCGCTTATGGCCTCATCGCGTATGGCCGGCGCTTGGGCGACAGCGTGCAAGCGGGCGAGGAAGTGGCGCGCATCATCGATCCCGTGGGCGAGAGCGTGCCGGTGCTGGCCGCCACCGACGGCCTGCTCTTTGCCCTGCACAGCCAGACCTATGCCTGGCCCGGCAAGGTGATCGGCAAGATTGCCGGCGCCCACGCCTTGCCCGAGCGCACCGGCAGGCTATTGACCGACTGACGTCCCCTTACCTCCCGGCGCCGCTTGGACCTTGAATTCCGGCAAAACGTGCGCGCTCTTGGAACATTTTATGGCCCACGGATTGATGGGTGACAGGTCACGGCCCCGCAAGGGAATGCCCGCCGCCACGGCGTGCCGCTGCGCCTCGTCACCTTCGTGGTGCGCGACAAGCAGATGTACCCGTCGGACGTGGGACTCCACGCCGAGGACATGGTGGCCAATGCCTGGAAGCAGCAGGCCGCCGCCGCCCAGGCCCAGACGATGGACCAGCTTCCCGACGACATCACGGCCACCGCCACCATCGGCGACGGCCGCGACTGGAAGCACGCCATCGCCAATGTGGGCTGGCTGAAGGGCGACATCCTGGTGGCCGGCGCCCATCACGAACAGGGCGTCTGGGCCTTCCTCTTCGGCACCGCCTTCACGCGCCTGCTGCGCTATGCCAGCGTGCCGGTCTTGGCGGTAGATTGAGGGACGGTTGGGAAACGGACGCGCGCGCTCTCGGGAGGGAGGGCGCGCGGCGGGATAAGATCCTCTACCCCAAGCAACGTCGAGGATTAATATTAACTGACTGACGGCACTTTTTGAAAATCAACTAACGACCTTTTCTCTGGATTTCAGTAATTTGATGTGCCCATGGGCCCAGCCGTGGCCTGGGCACGCATCAAATGCATATAGTATGTCAGACACCAGATCCACGAATTCCTTGAGCGTATCGAAGTCAACGCTGCGCTTGACACCATGCGCCACTTGATTGCGCTGTGTAACCCACTTCAGGAGCAATCTTTCCATCTCCGTTGGTAGAGGGAAATAACTCGGATCGATGCCTCGGGAAGCGTGAAGTTGAGGTATGACGTCTTTCAATATTGCAGTAACCGGGGGCGACGGCAACCTGTCGATGAGGGCCTCCCCACCGGGCAGCAGGAACGACAGATGCTTCTTTAAGCCGGCCTCCAAGGCTGCAAAAGTAATGAGAAGCGCGCTACGCGGGGCTGAATCAATCAGAACGCGAGCTTCGCAGAGTAGTTCATGCGCAATTGGCTCTACATAGTTTGACGCCACAAGCGTTGCGGCTTCTTTCAGACTGACCTCATCCACCTCAAACGGCGCGACGGTTAAAAATGAAGCATCAATTTTCCGAGGGACAGGGCTCCAGATGTTACCATCCTCCGACCAGTCGAGACTACCAAATCGGAACGGTTGATGACCTAGTGCCGCCGATTGACGCCATCGCAATGTGCGAATGTGAGTCTTCAAAGTCTCTCGGGCACGTTTGCGAAATGTGTCCAACCAGGGCTTTGCACCGGAGGGGAGCAAATCAAATGGTATCGCCCAGCCCTCTTTGACCTTGCCGAACTCATCCACAATCGTTCCCTGGATGCCGTCGCAAGGTACTCCCTTCTGCAAAGGTTGATCCAGCAGAAGCCGGTCTTCGCGAAGCGCCCTTAACGTGTCCGCCACGCGAGAGGGAGGGCTGCAGTGCGACACCAAATCCACCCGGACTTCATTTCCTTTCGAACTACGATGCAGTTCAATTCTGTTATTACTATCAATACATACCGAGATCGGAATTTTATCTTCGAATCGAAATCTTATCAAACCTTCAATCATACAATTCATCTTGAAAAGCATTGCCGAGCTCCACAGGCCCACCCTTCTGGTCAAAGACCAAATATATCATGCATTTGTTACATCGTCTGCGTCGGATGATAATTGCAGCGACCACTAAACTTGGAAATTGACCTACAAGGCTCGAGGCCGCTCAGGCAACGCCGAGCAAGCTTTTTATGCCAGGTACGGGGCTCACATTTTTAGAGAAAGAACGCGACGCCGCCGCCCCCCTCATTGCTGCGCCGCCAGGAACCCCCTGAACCGCACCAGCGAATAAGAGAAGAACACCAGCCCCACCGCCGCCGTCGCCAGAAAGCGTGGCCAGACCACGTCGAAGCCGGCGCCGCGATAGAGGATGGCTTGGGCGAAGGCGACGAACTGGGTGGAGGGGGAGACCTGCATGATATATTGCAGCGCCTGCGGCATGCTCTCCAAGGGGGTGAAGCCACCCGACAGCATGTTCATGGGCAGCACGATGAGCATGAACATGAGGCCCAGCTGCGGCATGGAGCGCACCACGGTGCCCAGAAAGATGCCCAGCGAGGCGGTGAAGAAGAGATAGAGCGCCACCCCGGCCATGAAGAGCGGCACCGAGCCGGCAATGGTCATGCCCAATATGCCGCGCAGCACCACCAGCACCGAGAGCCCGGTCAGGACCAAAATCACCGCGCCATTGGCGAGGATCTTGGCCAGCATCACCTCCACCGGCCGCACGGGCAGCACGAGAAGATGCTCCAGCGTGCCATGCTCGCGCTCGCGCACCAAGGCCGCGCCCGCCAGCAGCACCGAGAGCATGGTGATGTTGGTGATGAGCCCCATGGTGCCGGTGAACCAGGAGCTTTCCAGCGCCTGGTTGAAGGCCGCGCGCACCTCCAGCGTCGGATTATAGGACACCGGCTTGTCCGAGCGGGTGGCGAAGCGCAGCACTTCCTGCTGGAAGATGTTGGCGATGTCGGTGGCGCCGAGCCCGGCCTGCATGAGGGCGGTGGCGTCGATGAGAAGCTGAACGTCCGGCGAGCGGCCGGCCAGCACGTCCTGTTCGAAGCGGGGCGGGAAATCCAGGGCGAAGACATAGCGCGCCTGGTTCATGGCCCGGTCCAGATCCCCCGGCGCCACCGCCACCGGCGTCTGGAAGCGCGGCGGCAGCAAAGCGTCGGTGATGGCGTGGGAGAGCTGGGAGCGATCCTCGTCCACCACCGCCACGGTTGCGCGGTGGAGATCATGCTTCATGCCATTGGCCTGGATCAGGATGGCGGCCGAAAAGGCATAGAAGACCAGCACCATCAGCACGGTGTCGCGGCGCAGGCTCTCGAATTCCTTCATGAGCAGCGGCGGCAGATTGGACATGAGGCGCGGGCGCTTCGGGGTTAGGGCTGGGGTGGACATCACACCTCCTGCTTCTTCAGGAGAAGGAGCGCCGCGGCGAGCAGCACCGGCCAGAAGGCCAGGCTCGCCAGGATGAAGGGCATCAGATCCAGGAGCGACAGCCCCTTGGTGAAGGCCCCGACGCTGGCGCGCATGAAATAGGTGGTGGGAAAGAAGGTGCCGATCACCCGCGCCACCCCATCCAAAGTGGGCACCGGCTGGAGCAGGCCGGAAAACTGGCTGGCGGGCACCATGGTCAGGATGGAGGTGGCAAACAGCGCCGCCACCTGCGTCTTGGTGAAGATGGAGATGAAGAGCCCGAAGGCGGTGGTGGCCAGCACATAGGCGATGGCCGCCAGCGCCAGCCCCAGGAAGCTGCCCTTCAGCGGCACGCCGAAAAGGGTCAGCGCCATCACCACCATGACGAGGAAGTTCAAGACCGCCAGCGCCGCATAGGGCAATTGCTTGCCCAGCAGGAATTCCACCTTGGTGACCGGCGTCACATAGAGATTGGTGATGGAGCCCATCTCCTTCTCGGTGACGACGCCCAGCGCGGTCAACACCGCCGGGATGAAGATGAGCAGCAGCGCGATGGTGGCCGGCACCATGGCATCCAGGCTTCGGAACGCCTGGTTGTAGCGATAGCGCATAACGAGGTTGGCCGGGCTCACGATGGGGCTCCCCGCCAGCTGCGCCGCATCCTGGATGAAGCGCAGATGCACGCTTTCCACATAGCCCACGATGGTCTCGGCCCGGAACGGCATGGCCCCGTCCACGGTGATGAAGACCTCCGTGTCCTTGCCGCCGCGCAGGTTGGAGCCGAATTGCGCGGGAATCTCTATGGCGAAGGAGATGGCGTTGGCGCGCAGCTTCTCCTCCAGCTGCGCCGGCCCGGCGAGCGGCGCCTCCAGGATGAAATAGGGCGAGTGGGCATATTCATCCACATAGGCCCGGCTTTCCGGCGTCTGGTCGCGGTCCAGCACGGCAAAGCGCAGATGGTCCACGTCCAGCGTGATGCCGAAGCCGAAGATCAGCATGAGGAGCGCCGTGCCGAGCAGCGCGAAGGTGAGGCGCACCGGGTCGCGGCGCATCTCGATGGCCTCGCGCCAGGCATAGGCGCCCATGCGGCGCACCGAGAAGGCGGCGGGCTTGCGCTGCCCGCCCGCCACCGCCTTGGGCATGGCGACGGGCGCATCCTTGCGCCCGCCCATTTCCATATAGGCGATGAAGGCCTCTTCCAGCGTGGCGACACCCTTGGCCGCCTTCAATTCGCCCGGCGTGCCGGTGGCGATCACCCGGCCCGCATGCATGAAGGAGATGCGGTCGCAGCGCTCCGCCTCGGTCATGAAATGGGTGGAGACGAAGATGGTCACGCCCTTGTCGCGGGAGAGCCGCTCCAGCCGGTCCCAGAACTGGTCGCGCGCCACCGGATCGACGCCGGACGTGGGCTCGTCGAGGATGAGCAGTTCCGGATCGTGCAGGATGGCCACTGCCAATTGCAGGCGCTGGCGCACGCCCAGCGGCAGGCTGTCGGAGAGCGCCTCCAGATGGGGCCCGAGGTCGAAATCGGCGACGAGATCGGCGATGCGGGCTTTCGCGACCTCCCCGGACAAGGCGAAGAGGCGGGCGTGCAGGTCGAGATTCTGCTGCACGGTCAGTTCGCCATAGAGCGAGAAGGATTGGGACATGTAGCCCACCCGCCGGCGCGTCTCCATGTCATCGGCCGCCACCGCCTTGCCGAACAAAAGCGCCTCGCCGGAGCTCGCCGGCAGCAGGCCGGTGAGCATCTTCATGGTGGTGCTCTTGCCGCAGCCATTGGAGCCGAGAAAGCCGAAGATCTCGCCCTTGCGAATGGTGAAGTTGACGTCGTTGACGGCGATGAAGTCGCCGAAGCGGCGGGTGAGCCCCTTGGCCTCGATGGCCACCGGCGCGTCGGCGGCAATAGCGACGCGGTCATGGTCCTGCCCCACCCCATCCGGCCGCTCGGGCAGGAGGGCGATGAAGGCGCGCTCCAGATTGGGCTGGTTGGTGCGGGCCAGCAGCTCGGCGGGCGAGCCATCGGCCAGGATCGCCCCGTCATTCATCAGGACCACCCGGTCGAAGCGGGCGGCCTCGTCCATGTCGGAGGTGGCGACGATGACGCACAATTGCGGCCGCTCGGCCTTGATGGCGTCCACCAATTCCCAGAATTGCCGGCGCGAGAGCGGGTCGATGCCGGTGGTGGGCTCGTCAAGGATCAGGAGGTCCGGGTCATGAACCAGCGCGCAGCACAAGCCGAGCTTCTGCTTCATGCCCCCGGAGAGCTTGCGCATGAGCCGGTCCTCGAAGGGGGCCAAGCCGGTGCCCGCCAAAAGCGGGGCAAGGCGTGCGCGGGCCTCGATGGGGCTGGCACCGAACAGGCGGGCGAAGAAGGTGATGTTCTCGCCGACCGTGAGGTTGGGATAGAGGTTCCGCCCCAGCCCCTGGGGCATATAGGCAATGCGTGGCTGCACGCCCTCCCGGTCGCGGCGGACCGACATGTCGACGCCGAGCGCGCGCACGACGCCGCCCTGCACCGCCTTGGAGCCGGCGAGCAAGGCCAGCAGCGTGGACTTGCCCACCCCGTCCGGCCCCACCAGCGCCAAGGAGGCGCCGGCATTCAGGTCGAGGTCGATGCCCTTCAGGGCCACATAGGCCCCATAGAGGTGCCGCACCCCGCGGAAGGACAGGCCCGTGCCGGGCGCGGTTTCGGCGGGAGCGGAAGCCGGATCGGCCATGATCGCCCCGCTACTTCGCCACGGCCTCGGTCAGGCGTGATTGCAGCCAGGCGGGCCAGGGCGCAGCCGGGTCGATGCGCACATAGGCCATGCCGGTCACCCCGGTCTTCACCATGTCGATATGGTCGGAGACCAGCTGCGAGGGAATGCGGATCTTGACGCGAAACACCATGCGCTCGCGCTCGGTCTGCGTCTCCACCTGCTTGGGCGTAAACTGGGCGCGGGCGGAGACAAAGGAGATGCGGCCGGGAATGGCGGTGTCGGGGAGTGGCTCCAGCAGCATGCGCGCCTCGGCGCCCAGCGCCAGCTTGCCGGCGAGCCCGGCGGGCAGGAAAACCGTCATGTAGACGTCGGAGAGGTCCAGCATGGTCAGCGCCTTGCCGCCTGCCGCCAGCACCTCGCCCGGCTCGGCGAGGCGATAGAGGATGCGCCCCGCCTTGGGCGCCTTCAGCGTGCCGTCGGCCACCTGCCGGGCAAGGCGGTCCGCCTCGGCCTGGGCGGCGCGCACCGCCGCCTCGTTGGCGGCAAGGCTGCTCTGGGCGGCGGAAAGGGCCGCCTGGGCGGTGAAGCGGGCCGTGCGCTGCTGGTCCACCGTCTGGGCGGTGGCGAAACCTCGCGAGAGCAAGGTCTCCGAGCGCTGCAATTCCTTCACGGCGAGGTCGAGTTCGCTGGAGCGCTGCTCGGCCACGTGGGAGGCCTGCTCCAGCGCCTTTTCCGCCTGCTGGGCCTGGGCCTGCGCGGTGCGCAGGGCGGCGGCGGTCTCTTCCACATCCATCTGCGCGACCACCTGGCCGGCCTGGACGAAATCGCCCTCCTCCACCATCACCTCAGCCACGCGGCCGGCATATTTGGTGGCGATGTCGATCTCGGTGGCCTCGATGCGGCCATTGGCGGAGACGAAGCCGGCGGGCAATTGCTGGCGGGTCTTCAGGTAATAATAGGCGCCTCCGCCGGCGGCGAGGGCAAGGAGGACGAGCGCGACGACGATCTTGCGGAGCATCAGGGGGTCCAATCCGGCCTGTCGAACCACGTCCCCCGCGTCGGCCGCACTGCAGCTGACCCAGAGCCTGGGGTCCGAATGTCTTTTCTTCGCCCCCGGGGACCGCAACCTTCCACCCGGGCCGCCCCCCGCAGAAGCCGGGGGCGGAAGCGGGTTCACCCTATGCTGCACCGCACCGCGCTTCGTTGACGCAGGTCAACACGTCCCGGCCAACCCCGGCGCTTTCCTCACGCCAGATGCAGCGCCGGCCCCGCCGGCTTTTCTCCCCGCCACTCCAGCGTCGCATGGGGCGAGCGGGTGCGCAACGTGCCCGCCTCGTGCTTGCCCACCGCTTCCCAGAACATGAGCGCCAGCGCGGCGATGGTGATGGCAAGAGTCGCATAGCGGATCCAGCGCGGCGCTGCGCCGCCCGTATGCACCGTGCCATCCTCCACGTCGCGCTTGTGGTTCAGGGCGATGGCGTAGAAGACGATGGTGGAGATGACGAAGATGAGCGACCAGCGGGTCTGGTTGCCGTCCGAACCAACCATGGCCCACAGCGAATAGACCGCCGCCACCAGGGCGATCATGGTGTAGATGCTGTATTCCTTGCTCGGCATCTTCTTGTAGCCGATCACCTTCAAGGCGATGGCCGAATAGATGTAGGGCAGCAGCGTCATGATCACCGCGATGGAGGCGATCTTGCCGAATTGCTCGCTGGCTGTGGGCGACATGGTGGCCACGATCTGCACGCTCATGATGATGGCGACCACCGCCAAGCCCGCCGAGGGCACGCCCTTTGAATTGACCTTGGCGAAGAGGTTCGGGAACAGCCCGTCATCAGCCGCCGCCTTGGCGGTCTGGCCCACCAGCAATGTCCAGCCGGCGAGCGAACCCAGGCATCCTATGGCGGCACAGGCAGCGACGATATTGGCCGCCGTGTCGCCCAAGGCGAGGCGCGCCGCATCGGCGAAGGGGGCGGAGGAGGCCACCAATTCCTTGTTGGGGATCATGCCCATGATCACCGAGGAGGAAAGCACGTAGCACACCGCCGCGATGATGACGCCGAACACGGTGGCGATGGGCACGTTGCGCTTCGGATTCTCCACCACGCCGGCCGAGACCGAGGCGGTCTCCACGCCGATGAAGGCCCAGAGCGTGAAGTTCAAGGTGGCGCCGATGGCCGAGAAGGTGCCCTGGCCCGATACGTTCCAGCCGTCCGCATAGGTTTTTCCGGAGAACCAGAACCAGCCGAGAATGGCCATGCCCACGATGGGCACCAGCGCGAACGAGGTGGTGAAAGATTGCAGCCGCCCCACCACGTTAGGGCCGAGAATGTTGGCATAGGTGAAGAACCAGACCAGCGCGATCTGGGCGAGCGCGGAGATCAGCGGGTCCTTCAGGCCGGGGAAGAAGTTGGAGAGATAGCCGAGCCCCGCCACCGCCAAGCCCACATTCCCCACCACATTGGCGAGCCAATAAATGAGGTTGGTCTGGTAGCCCATATAGTCGCCGAATGACTTTCGGGCATAGGCATAGGGTCCGCCCGCCGCCGGATCGATGGAGGCGAGCTTGGCGAAGACCAGCGCCAGCGACACCGCCCCGACGATGGTGATGAGCCATCCGAAGATCGCGATGCCGCCGGTTGCGGCCAGGTTGGCCGGCAGCATGAAGACGCCCGAGCCCATCATGTTGCCCGCCACCATCAAGGTGGCCGCCACCAGGCCGATCTTCTTGCCGCCGCTGGATGCGCCATTGGCCGAAGCCGCCGGCGCCGCTGTGCTCGCCTCGCTCATGCCCGCCTCCCCTTTCCCGTGGCCTCAGGCCGTGATGCACAGGACGCGATAGGTGCCGTCTTCCACCTCGACGCCGTGGGTGTCGTGGCCAAATCCCGGGAAGCGGCGGTCGAAGGCTTCCAGCGCCTTGAGATAAGCGAGTGCCTTGGCACCCGCCTTCTCGCCCGGCATCAGGAGCGGAATGCCCGGCGGGTAGGGCACCACGCCGGTGGCCACGGTGCGGCCCGCCATTTCGTCGAGGGTGAGGGCCTCCACCTTGCCCTTCACCAGCTTCTCGTAGGCCTCCACGGGGGAGAGATCCGGCTCCGGCAATTCGGAGAAGCCATCCGCCATGGTGGCGGTGGTCTTCAGGTCCTTCATGGCGGCGAACATCTCGTCCGCCAGGTCCTTCAGGCCCAGGGCGCCGTAGCGGGCGGGCGCCAGCGCCACGAGGTCGGGCAGGATGTGCTCAAGCGGCGCATTGGCGTCATAGTCGCGCTTGAAGTCGGCCAATTCGCTCACCAGCGTGCCCCACTTGCCCTTGGTGACGCCGATGGAGAACAGGAACAGGATGGTGAAGTCCGTGGTCTTCTCCACCACGATGCCCTGCCGGTCCAGATAGAGCGTGACGATGGCGGCGGGGATGCCCGTCTCGGCCAGAACGCCCGAGGGCGACATGCCGGGGGTGAGCACCGACACCTTGATGGGGTCGAGCATGCACCAGTCGTCCTCCAGCCCCTCGAAGCCGTGCCAGGCGGCCCCAGGCGCCAGCACCCAGCAGGCGGGTTCGGTGGCAAGCTGGGTCTCGTCCGCCAGATGGAAGGCCACCTTGCGGCCGCTCCGGTCGGTGACGAAATCCGGCTGCCAGGTGGTGAAGAACCAGGTGCCCCGCTCGCCATATTCGGCATGCATCCGCGCCATGATCTGGCGGAAGGCCACCGCCTCGCGGATGGATTCGGTGGTCAGGGCCTTGCCGGAGGCGCCGTCCATCATGGCCGCGCTCACATCGTTGGAGGCGATGATGGCGTAGTTGGGCGAGGTGGAGGCGTGCATCATGAACGCCTCGTTGAAGCGTCCATGGGGAATGGGCCGGCGCCCGTCGCGCACATGGATGTAGGAGGCCTGGGAGAGCGCCGCCAGCAGCTTGTGGGTGGACTGGGTGGCGAACACCGTCGGCCGCGACGGGTCATAGGCCTTCGCATCGCCGAACATGGCGAAGCGGTCCTTGTAGAGTGGATTGAACCGGGCGTAGCCGTACCACGCCTCGTCGAAATGCAGGCGGTCCAGGCTCTGGCCGAGCAGCGCCTCCACCTTGGCCACGTTGTAGCAGAGGCCGTCATAGGTGGAGTTGGTGATGATGGCGTGCTGGGGCGTCGGGTCCACCCCCTCCCCCACCAGTTTGTTGCCGGCGATGGAGGCCTTGATGGCCTCCGGCGTCAGCCGCGACGGCGGGATGGGGCCGATGATGCCGAGCCCGTTGCGGGAGGGCATCATGTAGGTGGGAATGGCGCCGGACAGCGTCATGGCGTGCTCGGCGGACTTGTGGCAGTTGCGGTCGCACAGGCAGACATCGTTCCGCGTCACCGAGGCCATGAGGATGACCCGGTTGGAGGTGGACGAGCCGTTGGTCACGTAATAGGTGCGATGGGCGCCGAAGACCCGGGCGGCATATTTCTCGCCCTGGCCGATGGGGCCGGAATGGTCCAGCAGCGAGCCCAGCTCGCCCACCGAGATGGACAGGTCCGCCCGCAGGAGGTTCTCGCCGAAGAACTCGAAATAGGCCCGCCCGGCCGGATGCTTCAGGAAGGCGGTGCCGCCGGTGTGGCCCGGCGTGTGCCAGGAATATTCGTGCACCTGGGAGAAGCGGGCGAGCGCGCCGAACATGGGCGGCAGCACCTGGCTGCGATAACGCTCCGTCGCCGCCACCACGCGGCCGGCAATGAAGCGGGGCGTGTCCTCCATCAGCCAGACGAAATCATCCACCTCGCCCATGGCGTCGAGGGGAATGGTGGAGGCGAGCGAGCGGTCGGCGCACAGGAAGATGGGCACAGCCGAATTGCGGGCGCGGATGGCGGCGATGGTGGCAAGCGCCGCCTTGTGGTCGGCGTCGCCCTCCATGTCCCAGTCCAGCAGCACCGCCTGGATGGCGGCATCGGCGGCGAACAGGGCGCCGGCATCCTCGCAGGAGGTGGCGGTCACCACGTCCACATCCTGTTCGATCAGCTCGTCGGCGAGGGCGCGGGCGGCCCGACCCGGCGGCGTTTGAGAATTGATGTGGGAGTGCGCGAGCAAAGCCCGCATCCCCAGGCCTTCTTCCCGAGAACGTGCCATTCCAGGTCTCCTACCCTGACGTCGGACCTTTGGCAGGAGCTTACCACGGAGACGGCGATTTCAGTCTTTGACTTCGCTCACTTTTTGAATCCTAGCAGTGCACTATTTAAAGCATTACTCCGAAACCGCTCAGAACACAGATTTATTGCGATGCAAAACTGGTCACGCCTTGTTCTGCATGTGCATGGCGAGCGCCTCCACGCGGGGCATGACCACGTCCCGAAGGCCGGGATCCTCCACCGTCTCGTCGAAGGCGCGGCGGAAGCAGATGAGCCAGCCATCGCGTTCCAGGGGCCCGATGGGCGCGCGAAAATGGCGCTGGCGCATCATGGGCGCGCCGTGGCGCTCCACGAACAGCGGTGGGCCACCGAACCAGTAGGACAGGTATTCGAACAGCTTCTGCTCGCTGCCGGCGAGGCTTTCGGGATGGATGGCCCGGCACTCGGCGGCCTCGGGCAAGGTGTCCATCAATTCATAGAAGCGCCCGGTGAGCCGGCGAATGCCCGCCTCTCCGCCCATGCGGTCATAGACCGAGCGCTCGGGCGCCTGCTGCTGTTCGCCTTGCTGCTGGTGCGCCTGCTGGTCCTCTTGCGCCATGCCGCCCATGATCCTCGTCCTCGAAGCGCGCCACCATAGCGAGGCGGACGGCGCGCGCCACTCAGGGCTCCCCCGGATGCCCCGCCTGCCGGCGCGCCTGCTCCAGGTCGGCGGGCGTATTCACATTGAAGAAGATGTTGGCTTCGGCCGCATAGGGCTCCACCTCGGCGGGGGGCAGGATGTGGGCATCGAGCGTGGCGATGACCTTTTCCAGCTTCAATTCGCCGCGCAGCAGGAAGGGTTGCAGCACCGGCGCAATGCGGCGGGCATAGATGGCGTGCAGCGGCTGGAGACCGTAGGCATCGCGCGGCACGGCGGCGTCATGACCGTCGAGGGCATAGGATAGGTGCCGGATGAGCGGGGCGGAGAGGAAGGGCATGTCGCAGGCGCAGACAAACACGTGTTCGGTCGGGGCCTTCAGCAGGGCGGTGTAGAGCCCGCCAAGCGCCGCGTGATGGGGCATCACGTCCCCATGCACCTCCAGGCCCCGCTCCGCATAGGGTGCGGGATCATTGGCGATCACCATCACATGCTGGCAGGTCTCGGCCAGGCGGGCGAGGATGTGGTCGATCACCGGCACCCCGCCCACCGTCACCAGCGCCTTGTTGATGCGCCCCATGCGCCGGGCCTCGCCGCCGGCCAGAACCACGCCGGTGAGTCCCTCAATGACCTTGATCGACATGACCAGCCCTTTGCTTGCGGACCTTGTTGTCCCCCATCCCAGCCACAGGAAGCGGGCGGCATCACGGCACCCTCAGGTGCCTCTTGGCTTTGCCCGCGTTGTGGGCGGGGCCTGCGAGGGGTCTTCCGGCCAGGGATGCTTGGGATAGCGCCCGCGCATGTCCGCCCGCACGTCCCGCCAGGAGCCGCGCCAGAATTGCGGCAGGTCCTTGGTCATCTGGATGGGCCGATGGGCGGGTGAGAGCAAGGCCAAAGTAAGGGGCACCCGCCCGCCGGCAATGGCGGGGTGCACCGTCAGACCGAACATCTCCTGCACCCGCACCGACACGGCCGGGCCGCCTTCCGCCCCATAATCGATGGGCAGGCGCGAGCCGGTGGGCGCCTCGAAATGGGTGGGGGCCTCCGCCTCCAGGCGCCGGGTCAGCTCATAGGGCAAAAGCGCGTGCAAGGCGTTGGAAAGGTCGCTCGCCGTGATGTCGGCGAGCGCCGTGCGCCCCTCCAGATAAGGCGCGAGCCAATCCTGCGGCGCCTGCGCCAAGGCGGCGTCAGAGAGGTCCGGCCAGGGCTCGCCCTCGGCCGCGCGCAGGAACATCACACGGTCACGCCATTGGGAGAGCGCCGCGCTCCAGGGCAAACGGACAAGGCCCAGCCCCACCACGCCCCGCGCCAGCGCCGCCGCCGTCTCCGGCCCCTGCGGCACCGGGCGGGGGCGGTCCGCCAGCACCAGGGCCCGCAGGCGGCGTGTTTCGCGTGCCCGCACAGCAGCGGCTTCCGCATCGAAGGCCACCTCCACGCCGCTGGTGATGTCGGCGGCGAACAGGCGCTCCAATTCTTCAACGTCCAGGGCGGCGGCCAGCGTGATGCGGGCGGCCTCGGCGCGGCCGGACACCTCCGCCACCGTCAGAAAAGGCGCGCGGGCGAGTGCCGCGGAGGGTTCCATCACCCCGCCCCTGCCATTGGCCAGGAGAAACCGGGTGCCATCGCCCCGGCCCTTGGCGACGCGGTCCGGGAAGGCCAAGGCCAGCAGGCCGGCGGGCGATGCGCCCTGCGCCAAGGAGAGGCGCGCCTCCCCGGCCCCCCGTTCAGCACTCTGCGCCCAGCGATCGGCGAGGCGGCGCGCATCGTCCGCCCGGCGGGAACGCTCGCGGCGGAAGCCGTCGAGGCGGTGGAGAAGGTCGACACCATCCCCGCCCAGCCCCCGCTCCACCAGCACGGCGGCGATCTCCGCCGCCTCCTGCGCCAGGCCCGCATCGGCGCCGGCAACGACCATGTGCGAGAGGCGCGGCGGCAAGGGCAGGCGCGCCATGCGCCGGCCGAGCGGCGTCACCGCGCCGTCCGCATCGAGCGCGCCGAGCAACACCAGCAGCGCCTTGGCCTCGGCCAAAGCCGGGACGGGCGGCGGATCGAGAAAGGCGAGGCTGCGGGCATCGCGCACGCCCCAGGCGGCCAGATCCAGCACCAGGCCGGTCAAGTCGGCGGCGAGAATTTCCGGCGTCGCGAAAGGCTGGAGGCTCGCCGTCTCCCCCTCGCTCCACAGGCGATAGCAGATGCCCGGCTCGGTGCGCCCGGCGCGGCCCCGCCTCTGGCCGGCGGCGGCGCGGGAGACGCGCACGGTCTCAAGACGGGTCAGGCCCACGTCTGGCTCGAAGCGGGGCACGCGGGCAAGGCCCCCATCCACCACCACCCGCACGCCCTCAATGGTCAGGCTGGTCTCGGCGATGGAGGTGGCGAGCACCACCTTGCGCGTGCCGGCGGGTGCGGGCAGCACGGCCCGGTCCTGCTCGGCGGCGTCCAGCGCGCCATAAAGCGGCACGATGGCCACGTCCCTGTCGCGCACGCGCTCGCGCAGAAGGGTTTCGGTCCGGCGGATCTCCCCCGCGCCGGGCAGGAAGGCGAGGATCGAGCCGCGCTCGGCGTTGAGCGCCCGCACCACCGCATCGGCCACCTGACGGTCGATGGGCGCGCGCGGATCGCGGCCGAGATAGAAGGTCTCCACGGGAAAGGCGCGCCCTTCGCTCTCGATCACGGGCGCCGGGCCGCTCTCCCCGCCCAGCAAGGCGGCGACGCGGGCCCCATCCAGGGTGGCGGACATGGCGAGCAGGCGAAGGTCTTCCCGCAGCCCGCCTTGGGCATCGAGCGCCAAAGCAAGGCCCAGGTCCGCGTCCAGGGAGCGCTCGTGATATTCGTCGAACAGCACGGCGGCGATGCCGGAGAGTTCCGGATCGTCCAGGATCATGCGGGTGAAGACACCTTCCGTCACCACCTCGATGCGGGTGCGCCGGGAGACCTCCGCCTTCAGCCGCACCCGATAGCCGACCCGTTCCCCCACCTTCTCGCCCAGCGTCTGCGCCATCCGGGTAGCGGCGGCGCGAGCGGCGAGGCGGCGGGGCTCCAGCACCAGGATCTTGCGGCCGGCGACCCAGGGTTCGTCCATGAGGGCGAGCGGCACCCGCGTGGTCTTGCCGGCGCCAGGCGGCGCCACCAGCACGGCGTTCGGCCCCCGCGCCAGCGTCTCGCGCAGCGGATCCAGGACGTCATCGATGGGCAGGCGGGTGTCGAACATGGGGCCAGGGCGATGGGACGGCGGGGCGCGTCCTGTAGCATGGCGGGGGGCACGGCCGAAACGGGAGCCGAACGCCGAGGGGCGGGGCGACAAATGCCCTCGCCTCGCTTATCTAGGGAGCGAACGAACCGTCGGCGCACCCGCTGCGTCGCGGATCGCACGGGCTTCTCCTTCAAGCCTTCGGAGGGCGGATTGCCCCCGACGGCGCAGACATTCCGGCTGGCGCATGTCCACTGTTCCCTCTTCGCTCACAGACAAGGTCCGCACCTTCACCCTGGACAGCGGCATCGTCCATTCCGGCTTTCTGGGCGGGACCTGCGTGCTGGTGGAGGATGCGGGCGCCGCCACCCTCGTGGGCGCCTCTCCCCTCAAAGTCACGCTCCATGATGGCGTGCCGCTGGAAGTGGCCGGCAATGGCCGGCGGCTCGTCAGCGGCGGCGATGACGGCAAGGTGGTGGAACTGGCCGCCGACGGCACGATGAACATCCTCGCGGAGCACAAGGCCCGCTGGGTGGACCATGTGGCCCTGGGCCCGGACGGCATCACCGCCTATTCGGTGGGCAAGACCGCCCACATGATTTCGCCGAAGGGCGAGCCGCGCCAATTGGAGGTGGGCTCCACCGTCGGCGGCCTTGGCTTCGCCCACAAGGGCATCCGCCTGGCGGTGGCCCATTATGGCGGGGTGACTTTGTGGTTCCCCAATGCGCCGGGCTCCAAGCCCGAGACGCTGGGCTGGAAGGGCTCGCACCTGGGCGTCGTGTTCAGCCCGGACAACCGCTTCGTCATCACCACCATGCAGGAAGCCGCGCTCCATGGCTGGCGGGTGGTGGATGGCGGCCATATGCGCATGACCGGCTATCCGAGCCGGGTGAAGTCGTTCCAATTCACCGCCGATGGCAAGTGGCTGGCCTCCTCCGGCTCGACGGAAGTGATCCTGTGGCCGTTCCAGTCCAAGGAAGGCCCCATGGGCAAGCAGCCCTCCATGCTGGCCCCCTCCACCACCGGCAAGGTGACGCAGGTGGCCTGCCATCCCAAGGACCCCGTGCTGGCGGCCGGCTTCGAGGACGGCATGGTGCTGATGGTGCGCATCTCCGATGGCGCCGAGATCCTCCTGCGCAAGCCCGACGCCACCCCGGTGACCGCCATCGGATGGCGGGCGGATGGCGGGGCGGTGGCCTTTGGCACAGCCTCGGGCAGCGCCGGACTGCTGGAATTCTGATCCCCGGCCCCCGCAGCCATTTTTTCCATGCCCGGCGGGGCCCGCCACGCCGGTGCGTCTCGGGGCTGTCACGCAGGCAAGCTATGGGCTAACCTCATGTCATCTCGCGCCTGCGAGATGACGTTGCGGACGGCTCCCTCCGGCCGCACACCCGTTCCGGTCGGATGGAGTTCGGAGTTCCCCATGAAGATCGAAGACGTTCGCCGCACCGCCTATTCCATGCCGCTGACGAACCCTGCGTTCCCGAAGGGACCCTATCGGTTCTTCGACCGGGAATTCATGATCATCACCTACCGCACCGACATCGAGGCGCTGCGCAAGGTGGTGCCCGAGCCGCTGGAAGTGTTCGAGCCGCTGGTGAAGTACGAATTCATCCGCATGCCCGATTCCACCGGCTTCGGCGACTATACCGAGACCGGACAGGTCATCCCCGTGAAGTTCAATGGCGTGGAGGGCGGCTATGTCCACTCCATGTACCTGGACGACGAAGCGCCCATCGCCGGCGGCCGCGAATTGTGGGGCTTCCCCAAGAAATATGCGCACCCCAAGATGGAAGTGGAGAAGGACGTCCTCTCCGGCCGCCTCCATTATGGCAAGACGCTCTGTGCCGAGGCCACCATGGGCTACAAGCACGTGGCGGCCGACAAGGACGTGGTCATGAACGCGCTCAAGGCGCCCAACTACATGATCAAGATCATCCCCCACGTGGATGCCACCCCCCGCATCTGCGAGCTGGTGCGCTATTACCTGGAAGACATCGACCTGAAGGAATGCTGGGTCGGCCCGGCCGCCCTCGGCCTCTACCCCCATGCCATCTGCGATGTGGCCCGGCTGCCGGTGCTGGAGATCGTCTCCGCCCTGCACCTGCGCGCCGACCTAACGCTGGGCATGGGCGAGGTGATCTACGATTATCTCGCCGAACCCAAGTGAGGCACCCGGTACCGTGAGGCACCCGTCAGCCTGAGGCCAGCGGCGTTCGGAGGCACCGCCACCCTAACGCCGCGCCGAAGCGCCTGAAGAGAGGCGGTCCAGCCGATCCGCTCGGCCCCGGCTCTCGCCCTCCCGCGATTGCGCGCGGCCGGCGCGCACGCCATTCTCACATGAAGATCGTCGCACCTCCGCAGCGGGCGCGCCCGCCGCTCGGGCCGGTGGGATGTCAGGAAACGAGGGACTGATGAGCACGCGTCTGGATCACAATCCGCAGGAAATCGCCGCTCTCGTTCACGATTATGACCGGGTCGCGCTGGTCTTCCAGGGCGGCGGGGCGCTGGGCGCCTACCAGGCCGGCGTCTATGAGGCGCTCTCCGCCACCGGTGCCGAGCCCAACTGGATCTCGGGTGTCTCCATCGGCGCCATCAACTCGGCCATCATCGCCGGAAACACACCGGAAAACCGCGTGCCCCGCCTGCGGGAATTCTGGGAGACGGTGTCGGGACGCAAATTCTTCCCCTTCACCCCCGAGGGCGACATCTACCGCGCCATGCGCAACCAGATGAGCGCGCTCGCGACCATCGGCCTCGGCCAGCCCGGCTTCTTCCGCCCCCGCTGGCCCAATCCCTGGCTGCTGCCCACGGGCGCGGAGGGTGCCACCAGCCTCTACGACACCTCGCCCTTGCGCGAGACTCTGCTGCGCTTGGTGGATTTCGACCTCATCAATAACGGCCAGAAGCGGTTCTCGGTGGGCGCCTCCAACGTGCGCACCGGCAACTTCATCTATTTCGACAACACCACCCACCGCATCGGGCCGGAGCATGTGATGGCGTCCGGCGCGCTGCCGCCGGCCTTCCCTGCCATTCGCATCGACGGCGAATATTACTGGGACGGCGGCGTCGTCTCGAACACGCCGCTGCAATGGCTCCTGGACCAGCCCGACCATCCGTCGACCCTGGTGTTCCAGGTGGACCTGTTCAGCGCCCGGGGCGAACTGCCCCGCGACATGTTCGACGTGATCGAGCGCCAGAAGGACATCGGCTATTCCAGCCGAACCCGCTACACCACCGACCTGTTCCGCCGGGTTCAGGAGATGCGCACCAAGCATGCGGAGACGGTGCTGCGCATTCCCGAACAGTTGCGCACCGACGAGGATCGCGCCGTGCTGGAGGACTATGCCGCTTCCGGCCCTGTCAACATCTGCCACCTGATCTACCAGGAAAAGACCTACGAGCGGGACTTCAAGGACTACGAATTCTCCGGCACCTCCATGCGCGACCATTGGCAGGCCGGCATCGAGGACACCATGCGCACTCTGCGCCACCGCGAATGGCTCCGCCGCCCGCCGAAGGAAGCCTCGGTGGTGGTGCATGACGTGCACCGCATCGACGACTGAACCACAACGCATAAACAAAAGGGGGCCCGCTGGTGTGCACCGGCGGGCCTCTTTTCATTGTCAAGATGACCTCAGATGAGAACGGCGCGGGCGAGCATGTGCAGCCCGAGCAGCGCCAGCCCCGCGAAGAAACATTTCCGGAAGGCGGCGGGCGACACCCTCAGGCGCAGCCGGCGGCCAATCTCCATGCCCGCCACCGCCGGCACCAGCGCCGCCAGGGACGCTCCCATCATGGTGGGGTCGGAAAAGGGCGCACCCTGCCCCATCAGCACGAAGCCGAGCGCGAAGGTGGAGATGGCAAAGCCCAGCCCCAGCGCCTGCACCAGTTCCTCCTTCGGCATATCGAGGGACTGGAGATAGGGCGCCATGGGCATCACCGTGACCCCGGTGGTGCCGGTGAGCAGGCCGGACGTGAAGCCCGCCACCGGGGAAAGCCACCGCTCCAATGCCGGCGGCGTCCTCAGATGCAGGTTCAGGAGGCCCATCACGCCATAGACGGTCAGCGTCAGGCCCAAGATGGCCGGCGCCAGATGGGATTCCAGGCCCCCCATCACCAGCCCGCCCACCAGCGTACCGGCCACCACGGTGACGATCATCGACCAGAAGCGCCGCACGGTGTGGGTCAGGCGCGGGCCGGTGGCAAGCTGCACCACGTTGGAAATGGCGGCGGGCACCACGATCAGCGCCGCCGCTTGGGCCGGGGGCATGATGAGGCACAACAGCCCCACCCCCACGGTGGGCATGCCCATGGCGATGAGGCCCTTCACCAGCCCCGCAAAGACGAGCACCGCGACGATGAAGGCAAGGGAGGCCTCGGTCAGCGGCACGGGGAAGGAGAGGGACAGGGGAAAAGACATGGGCGCACAGACGAAAAAGGGAGGCCGAAAGCGGATGCGTCCTGCTCTAATCCCAGCTTGGACTTGCAACAATGCGGAAGATACGGCCTTATCCTTCGGTTTATCCGTAGGATGAGCCGAAAGGCCGCCCATGCGCTTTGATCCCGCAGACCTGCGCCTGTTTCTCGCCGTAGTGGAGACCGGCTCCATCACCGCCGGCGCCGAGCGGGCGCATCTGGCACTCGCCTCCGCCTCGGCCCGAGTCAAGGGCATGGAGGACGCCATCGGCACCCCCCTCCTCACGCGCTCCCGCGCCGGCGCCATGCCGACCCCGGCGGGCGAGGCGCTCGCCCACCATGCCCGGCTGATCCTCGACCAGACCGAGCGCATGCGGGGAGAGTTGGCCCGCTATGGGCGCGGACTGAAGGGCCATGTGCGGCTCTGGTGCAATACCGCGGCCCTCGGCGGGCGCTTGCACGCGGATCTCGCCACCTTCCTCACCGCCCATCCGGATGTGGATCTCGACCTCAGCGAACAGCCGAGCCGCCAGATCACGCTGGCCCTGGCGCAGGGGCTCATCCATCTGGGCATCGGTTCGGATGCGGTGGATACGCGCGGCCTGGAGCTTTCTCCCTATGGCGAAGACCGCCTCGTGGCAGTGCTGCCGCCGGCCCATCCCTTGGCGGGGCAACCGGCCGTGCGCTTCGCCGACCTCCTGGGCGAGCCCTTTGTGGGCCTGCCGCCGGGCAATGCCATGCAGGAACTGGTGGGCCGGCAAGCCCTGCGCACCGGGGCCGCGCCCAAATACCGGGTGCGGGTCTATGGCTTCGAGCCGGTGGCGGTGATGGTGGCGGCGGGCGTGGGCGTGGCGGTGCTGCCGGAGGCGGCGGCGCTGCGCCTCGCCCTGGACGGCGGCATCGCGGTGCGCCCGCTGGATGAGCCCTGGACGCGGCGGCGCCTCGTCCTCTGCGTGCGCAGCCGCACCACCTTGCCCACCTTCGCCCGCGAATTGCTGGAGCATCTGGAGGCAGGCGGCCGGGCGTGAGGCGCCCGGCGCCTGAGAATGCGAGGGCGTCCCGCCCTCAGAACTCCACGTCCAGTTCTTCCAGTTCCTCCGGCTCCGCCTTGGCGCCCTCGATCCATTCCAGCATCAGGGGATGGGACATGATGCGGTCGCGATAAGCGGCACAGGCGGCATCCAGCGGCACGTCATAGGTGGCGAAGCGCGAGCAGACGGGGGCGAACATGGCATCCGCCAAGGTCGGCCGCGCGCCCATGAGATAAGGACCGCCATGGGCGGCGAAGCACCCGCGCCAGATGGCCACGATCCGCTCGATATCCGCCCGCGCGCCCGCCCATACCTTGAAGCCGGGATAGCGGCCCTTGATGTTCATGGGCAAGGCGGAGCGCATATTGGCAAAGCCCGAATGCATCTCGCCCGAGATGGACAGGCAATGGGCGCGGGCCGCCCGGTCGTCCGGCAAGAGGCCGGCTTGGGGGAAGACCTCGTTGAGATAGGAGGCGATGGCCAGCGTGTCCCACACCGTCACCCCCTCATGCACCAGGCGGGGCACGAGGAAAGAGGGGGAGAGCAGCAACAGCTCGGCCTTGGCGGAGGGATCGTCCACCGGGACGCGCTCCTCCTCAAAGGCCAGGCCCGCCATCTTGCACAGCAGCCAACCCCGAAGCGACCAGGAGGAATAGTTCTTGCTGGAAATGGTGAGCGTGCTCATGCCGGGCCCCGATTTTCGCCGCGCGGATCAATCTTAGCGGTTGCATGTTGCATTGCACCACCCCCCGCTTCAATATCTAGTTTAGAGGGCTTTACAGGTATATCCGAACCGCGTCAGGGGGAAGGCGAAATTATGAAAATCTCCCAAAGACTTAGATCCTGCTGGGTAAAACCCCGCCGCGGCGCCTCCTAACGCAGCCGGCGAGACGTTTCATCGCAAGGGAAGAAAAATCGCGGCCACGGACGCAGTCCGGCATGGCCGAAAGGCGCAGGATCCCATGATGTACCTAGCCTACCAGACCCAGGCCGACCTGATGGAGCCCATCCGCTTCGGAGCCAAAATGGCGCGGCGGATGCTCGACAGCCCTTTCATGGGCCTCCTCGGCGGCAATAGCGGCATCCGCCATCTCTCGGCGGCCTATGAGATGGTGGAGCGCGCAGCGCTTTCCCATGCCCGCCTTCCCTTCCACATCGACACCACCACGGTGGGCAACCGCGAGGTGGAGGTGGTGGAAGAGAATGTCTGCCGCCTGCCCTTCGGCACGCTGCTGCATTTCAAGAAGGATGTGGACGTGCCCCAGCCCCGCGTGCTGGTGGTAGCCCCGCTCTCGGGCCATTTCGCCACGCTGCTGGTGGGCACGGTGCGCACCCTCCTGCCGGACCACGACGTCTATATCACCGACTGGCACAATGCCCGCGACGTGAGCCTCGATGAAGGCCCCTTCGCCTTCGACGACTATGTGGAACACGTCATCAAGTTCCTGGAATTCATGGGGCCGGGGTCGCACCTGCTGGCGGTGTGCCAGCCCTGTGTGCAGGCGCTGGTGGCCGCCGCCGTGATGGCGCAGGAGGACAATCCCGCCCAGCCGCGCAGCATGACGCTGATGGCCGGCCCCATCGATTGTCGGATCAACCCCACCAAGGTGAACGAGCTCGCCACCTCGAAACCCATTTCCTGGTTCGAGCGCAACCTCATCGCCACCGTGCCGCCGGGCTTTGCCGGCAGCGGGCGCAAGGTCTATCCGGGCTTCGTGCAGCTCTCCGCCTTCGTCTCCATGAATCTCGGGCGGCACATGAAGGCGCATTTCGAGCTTTATGAGAATCTGGCGGCCGGCGAGCTGGAAAAGGCGGAGACCACCAAGGTCTTCTATGACGAGTATTTCGCCGTTCTGGACCTTGCGGCGGAGTTCTACCTGGAAACCGTGCAATATGTGTTTCAGGAATATCGCCTGCCCAAGGGCGAATTGACCTATCGCGGCAATCCCATCGACTTCAAGGCCATCCGCCGCACCGCGCTGCTCACCGTGGAAGGCGAGCGGGACGACATCTGCTCCATCGGCCAGACGGTCGCCGCGCAGGACATCTGCTCCAGCCTGCGGCCCCATCGCAAGCGCCACCACATGCAGGCCGGCGTTGGCCATTACGGCGTCTTCAGCGGCCGCAAATGGGCCGGCCAGGTCTATCCGCTGGTGCGGAACCACATCCTCGCCAGCGATTGACACGCGAAGCGCCCGGGTGGCGCCCGGGCGGGACCGGCGGCGGCGCGCCGGCCCTAAGGCGCCCCGCAAGCGCACCTCGCCTCTCGTTCCGCCAGCACCCTGCCGTTACGGAACGCACGTCAGAGAACCCTGGAGGCCACCGGCGCATGCGCCAAGGCTTTCCGCCTGCGCCGGCGCCCGCTGCCGACGCAATAGATGGCGCCCCTCCCCCGCGCTGGCATGAAGAGCCAAAGGACAAGGGGCTGCGGAACGCCGGACCCGCGCGGCGCTCATTGCTACGGTTTCATGACAAGTCGAACAGGGTCCGCCCCGCGCAATTGTCCGCGGCGGCCGTGAATCTCTTGCGTCACGGGAACTTACCCTTCCACTTGCACCACTGCATTTCGATCTTCTTTCCGTTTCAGGCACACTAGGTGTTGACGCCGTGGTCCCGCCTCAGCATGGTGCCCGCGGCCACGTTGGTGTTGGCCTTTGGAGGAGTATCGAAAATTATGAGCGATTGGCCGGTTCACGCGACCATCGACGGCCCCATCGTTATGATCGGCTTCGGCTCGATCGGGCGCGGAACCCTGCCGCTGATCGAGCGGCACTTTGAATTCGATCGTTCCCGCTTCGTTGTGATCGACCCGGTGGACGACGACCGCAAGCTGCTGGACGCGCGCGGCATTCGCTACATCAAGGCGGAAGTGACCGCCGAAAACTATCGCGACCTCCTCACCCCCTTGCTGACGGCGGGCGGCGGGCGCGGCTTCTGCGTCAATCTCTCGGTGGACGTGTCCTCCGTGGCGGTGATGGAGCTGTGCCGCGAGCTCGGCTGCCTCTATGTGGACACCGTCATCGAGCCCTGGAAGGGCTTCTATTTCGACGAGACGCTGGGCCCGGCCGCGCGCACCAATTATGCGCTGCGCGAGGGGCTGCTCGACGCCCGCCGCCGTTCGCCCGGCGGCCCGACCGCCGTGTCCACCTGCGGCGCCAATCCGGGCATGGTGTCCTGGTTCGTCAAGCAGGCGCTGCTCAACATCGCCAAGGATACCGGTCTCGACCGGCCCGAGCCCAAGACCCGCGAGGAATGGGCGCTGTTCGCTCAGGCGCTGGGCGTGAAGGGCATCCACATCGCCGAGCGCGACACCCAGCGCGCCCGCGATCCCAAGCCCCGCGACGTGTTCGTGAACACCTGGTCGGTGGAAGGCTTCGTCTCCGAGGGCCTGCAGCCGGCGGAACTGGGCTGGGGCACGCACGAGAAGGAACTGCCGCCGGAAGGCCGCACCCATGAAGAAGGCTGCGGCGCGGCCATCTATCTGATGCGTCCCGGCGCGGACACCCGCGTGCGCTCCTGGACCCCGACCCCCGGCCCGCAATATGCCTTCCTCGTCACCCACAACGAGGCCATCTCCATCGCCGACTATCTGACGGTGCGGGAGAACGGCAAGGCGGTCTACCGGCCCACCTGCCACTATGCCTACCACCCGTCCAACGACGCCGTGCTCTCGCTGCACGAAATGTTCGGCTCGGGCGGTCGCATGCAGAGCGACTGGAAGATCCTGGACGAGCACGAGATCGTCGATGGCTGCGACGAGTTGGGCGTGCTCATCTATGGCCACGCCAAGAACGCCTATTGGTTCGGCTCGCAGCTTTCCATCGAGGAAGCCCGCCAGCTCGCCCCCTACCAGAACGCCACCGGCCTCCAGGTGACCTCCGCCGTGCTGGCTGGCATGGTGTGGGCGCTGGAGAATCCGGACGCCGGCATCGTGGAAGCCGACGAGATGGACTTCCGCCGCTGCCTGGAAGTGCAGACCCCCTATCTCGGCCCGGTGATCGGCACCTATACGGACTGGACGCCCCTGACCGAGCGGGTGAAGCTCTTCCCCGAGGATCTGGACCTGGACGATCCCTGGCAGTTCAAGAACATCCTGGTGCGCTGAACCGCATCTTCAAGACCCGTGCGGCCCTTTCGGGCCGCGCCTTCAGCGCCCGCCTCCCCGGCGGGCGCTTTTGTTTTGGGACAGGACAGGGAGCCGGCGACGGCCCCCTCCCCCTCACAAAATGGTGCCGTGGAGGAACAGCCAGGCCACCGAGAAATAGATGACGATGCCGGTCACATCCACCAATGTGGCCACGAACGGGGCAGAGGCGGTGGCGGGGTCGAAGCCCAGGCGCTTCAGCGCGAACGGCAGCATGGAGCCCGACAGCGAGCCGAAGGTGACGATGCCGATGAGGGCAACGCCGATGGTGACCGACAGCAGCACCCAGTGCTCGCCATAGTCGAAGATGCCGGCTTCCTGCCAGATGGCGATGCGGGCGATGCCGATGACGCCGAGGATGGAGCCCAGCACCACGCCCGTGGGCAGTTCGCGGAACGCCACCCGCCACCAGTCGCGCAAGCGCAATTGTTGGAGCGCCAGGGCGCGGATGATGAGGGAGGTGGCCTGCGACCCCGAATTGCCGCCCGAGCTCATGACGAGCGGAATGAACAGCGCCAGCACGATGGCCTTTTCCAATTCGTCGGAGAAGACCTGCATGGCCGAGGTGGTGAGCATCTCCGACAGGAACAGCACGCACAGCCAGCCGGCGCGCTTCTGGATCATCTCCTTGAAGCTGATCTGCAGATAGGGTTCATGGATATGCTCCATGCCGCCCATGCGCTGCACGTCCTCCGTCTGCACGTCGATCATGGCGTCGATCATGTCGTCGAAGGTGCAGATGCCGATGATGTGGCCGGTGGTGTCCACCACGGGGACGGCCAGAAGGTCGTATTTGGCGATGAGGCGCGCCACGTCCGCCCGGTCGGCCAGCGCATTGGCGGTGATGGGGGCGTAGGCGGGCGCCACCGACAGCAGAGGCGCGGCGGGATCGGCGGTGATGAGCGCCCGCAGCTTCACCACATTGACCAGCTTCTTGGTCACCGGGTCCAGCAGGTAGATGGCGTAGATGGTCTCGCGGGAGGATTCCACCTCGCGCAGATGGGTCAGCGTCTGCTGCACCGTCCAGTCGCTGGGCACGCTGACGAACTCGGTCGTCATGATGGAGCCGGCGGAATTGTGCGGGTAGGTGAGCAGCCGGTCGATGCCGGCGCGGGTCTCGGGGGAGAGGCGGTCCTTCAGTTCGGAGCGCTTGGGCTCGGCGATCCAGCGCAGCAGGTCGGCCACCCGGTCGGAGGACATGTGCTCCATGAGGTGGGCGGCCTTGTCGCCGGGCAGTTCCTCCATCACCTCGCAGGCCCAGGCGAAATCGGGCTGGTCCATCAGTTCCACCGCCCAGGCCTCGGGCAGCGTGCCCATGAACTGCACCGCCTCTTCCAGCGACTTGCGGTTCAAAAGCTCCACCACATCGGCCACATGGTGCGCGGCCAGTGCGCTCGGCGCGGCCGAGATCGCCGCCGTATCGATCGGATCCTGCTTCATCCCTGATCCCCAGTCCGGCCCGCACGCGCAGGCCCCCATCAAGCCCTTAGCCGGAATGGGAGAAAGCCGTGTGACGCTCGGGCGGCAGGTCAGCCTTCGGACGGATAGAGGGGAGCCAGCCGCGCGCCGCGCGGGGCGCGGGCGGGGCGGCGGGCGGCGCGCTCGGCCTTGACCGCCCTGGCAAGGGCCCGGCCGCGCCAGCGCGCGGGCATCGCGCCGTGGAGCGAAAGGCCCAGATCCCGCGCTGCATCCTCCAGCGCCGGGGCGCGGGGCGCGCCGGCGGCGCGCAGGAAAGCGAGATAGGCGGCCTGGGCGGCGCGCGCGTCATTGCGCTTGGCGGCAGCGGCAAGGGCGTCGAGAGCGGCGGCGATGGCCGCCTCGCCCCCGCCCCGGCGGGTGCGGAAGGGCACGCGGCGCGCGGGCGCCGGGCGCAAGGTGCGGCGGCGCGCGCGGGCGGCGCGATGGCGCCAGATCACCGCAAGGAACAGGCCAAGCGTCAGCAGCCCCGCCGCCACCGCCGCGACCAGGCGGGCATGGGTCTCGATATAAGCCAGCGCCGGCACCACGATGGCGGCCACAAGATCCGTCCCCGCCGGCGCGGGGGCGCCCTCGGGCGGGGCCTCCGGCGCGTCCTCCACCACCGCCACGGCCTGATCGCCAGTCGAGGTCGGCTCCGGCGCGGTGCCGGCAATGGTAAAGGTCTCGGCCGGCAGCACCGCCTTTTCGGCGCGGCTGGCGGCGGTGTTCCACCAATCCACTTCCACCGCCGGCAAGGTGAAGGTGCCGGAACGGGTGGGGACCACCGAGACCACCTGCGTCAGCTGGGCAGCGGCCTCGCCCTTCACCTGCACCGTTTCGGGCCGGCTTTCATCCTCATATTGGCGCAGGCCCTCCACCGCCAGGGGAGTGAGCGGGGGCAGCTGGTTGGGCGTGGCGCCCACGGCGACAAGGCGGATGGTGCGGGTGAGCGTGTCGCCCACCTGCGCCTTGGCCGGGGGGCTTGCCCACTGGCCCGTCAGCGTCACCGCCTTGGCGGGCAGGAACCAGCCGGTGGCGGCGCTGGGGCGGGGCTTGACCTCCACGTCCACCGGATCGGTGTGCAGATTGATCTCGCGGCCCGGAGCGCCGGCATCGAGCCAAGCCTGGGGGCTCGGCGGACGGCCCAGCAGCCGCGCCATCTCTGCATCGAGGCTGGCGCCCGAAGAGCCGGGCACGACGGCCTTCAGCGTGATGGGGAGGATATGGATGGTGCCGCTCTTCTGCGGCGTCATCACATAATCCTGCTGGTAGACCCGGTAGCGCTTCTTGCCGATGGTGCGCAGATAAGTCTGCTGCTCGCCCCGTGTGGCGATGCTGGCGCCCTCCGCCTCCGGCCGGGTCAGCGCGCCGGAGCGCATGCCGAGCGCATCATAGATGCGGACCGTGAGGGGGATCTCGCCCTGCACATAGGCATCCCCCTTGCCGACCTCCAACTGCACGAACAGGGGGCGGTCCTCGTTCACGTCCACGGCGGGCGCGCGGGAGACATCCAGCCGCACCGGCTGGGTGGAGAGGCCCGCGACGCTCAAGGCAGGAACGGTGAGGGTGCCGGTGCGCTTGGGAGCGAGCAGCATCACCCATTCGTTCACCTGGGTGCGCTTGCCGTCCACCGTTGTGGTGCGGCTGCCGCGCCGACGGTCCAGGATCTCGAAATCCTTGGCGAGGGCGGAGAGGTCCGGCGGCGTCGAGCTGTCGCCGCCGGCGAGCGAGAGCACGAGCGTCACCGTCTCGCCCATGGCGAGGGAGGTGCGGTCGAGGGTGGCGGTGAGCGTCGCGGCGAAGGCCGGCAGCGCTGCCGCCAGAAGGCCGGCGAGCAGCACCAGACCCAGCATCGCGCGGCGCAGGCCTGAGCGACGCGGCCCGGTGGAGGCGAAGGAGGCGCATGTCATGGCGCCTTCTCCTCATAAGCGGGCACGGGCGTGCCGGAATAATAGGAGCGGATGCGAGCGCGCAGCAGGCCCACCGGATCATCCGGCACGCTGCGCAGCGCCTGCTCCCTGTTCTGGTCCTGCTCCGTCATGGGACGCGGGACCAGCACCATCTTGGGGTCCTTCGGCGGCTCCTTGGGCGGCTCGCCCGGCTGCGCCTGCACCGGCTGGGCCGGCTGAGGCTGCACTTGGGCGGGCTGGGACGGCTGGCCCTGGCCCGGCTTCGGCTGCGGCTGCGCAGGCTGGGGCTGCGCCGGCTGCTGTTGGGGCTGCGCCGGCTGCTGTTGGGGCTGCGCCGGCTTGGGCTGGCCTTGCGGCGATGGCTGCGGCGCAGGCTGGGGCTGCGGGCCGCCCTGGGGCGGCTCGGGCTTCTGGCTGGGCGGCGGTGGCGGCGCGAAGGGGTCGGGCTGGTCCTGACCGGGCTTGTCCGGCGGCGGGGCCTTGTCCTCGCCGGGCTTCTTCGGGTCGGGCTTGTCACCGGGCTTTGTGGGGTCGGGCTTGGAGGGGTCGGGCTTGTCCTGACCCTTATCCTGCCCCTTGTCCTTCTCCGGGCCCTGGCCCTGCTCCGGCTTCTTCTGGTCCTTCTGGTCCTTCTGGTCCTTGCCCTGGTCCTTGTTGGGACCCTTGTTCTGGCCCTTGTCCGGGCCGGGCTGCTCGGGCTGGGGCTGGTCACCGGGGTCCTTCTGGGGCTCGGGACCCTTGTCCTGGCCTTTGTCCTGCCCCTGGTCGGGCTTCTTCTGGTCCTTGCCGTCGGAAGGCTTCTGGTTGGCCTGCGACTGGCCGCCGCCACCCTGCTTCTTCTGGTCCTGCTGGTTCTGCTGGTTCTGCTGGTTCTGTTGATTTTGCTTGTTCTGCTCGTCCTGCTGCTGCTTGCGCAGCTCCAGCACCTTCTTGACGATGTCGAGATTGTGCTGGGCGTCCGCATCCTGTGGGTCGCGGGCGAGGGCTGCCTCGTAGGCGGAGACCGCCTCTTCCAGCTTGCCGGCCTTGGCCAGCGCATTGCCGCGATTATAGTCCGCCCCCGGCATGGCGCCGAAGGTAGAGGCGGCGGCATCGTAATTGCCGCCCTCATAGAGCGCGCTGCCCTTCCAGCCGGGATCAGCGAAAGTGCGGGCGGCGGTGTCGTAATCCTTGCGGGAGAAGGCGCTGGCGCCCTGCTGGTCCGGCGTCTGCCAGAGGTTGCGCCAGGTGGTGTCCGCCCGCTGCAAAGCGGCGGCATCCGGCGCCTCCAGCGCCTGGGCGCGGGCTTCCCCGGACAAAGCGCCCAAAAGGAAGGCGAGCGGCAGCGCCGCGAGCCAGCCACGCCGGAACGCCAGCGCCGCAAGGGGCGCCGCCAGAAGCAGAAGCCAGGGGCCCATGTCCACCCATTGGTCGGCCTTCAGCCCGCTTTCCTGAAGCGGCGTGCGCGCCTCCGCCACGGGAGAGCGTGCCGCAAGGGAACGGGCCAGCACCGCATCGAGATCACGCCCATCGGGCGAAACAGCGGCAAAGCGGCCCCGGCCGTCGCCGGCAAGCGCCTTGAGCGCCTCCTGCGTCGCGCCGTCGGCGCCGGGCGCGCGCACGTCGAGCACGCTCACCGTATAGCCAGCCGCCGCGGCGGCGGTGACGGCGGCCCGCGTCAGAGGCGGGTTCTGCCCCGGCCCATCCGCCACCAGCACGATGCGGCCCGTGGAGGCGCCGGTATTCTTCAAGAGCTTCACCGCCTCGGCGATGCCGAGGTCCGGCCGGTCCCCGGGCACGGGCATGAGATCGGTGGCCAGCTCCGGCAGCATCTGCCCGACCACGCGGGCATCCTCGGTCAAAGGCGCGGCCACGAAGGGCGCCTCCGCATAGATGACGAGGCCCACCTGTCCGCCCTTCATGCGGCCGAGCATGTCCTCCACCTTGTGGCGGGCGGCCACCAGACGCGAGGGCTTGCGGTCAGTGCCGTCCATGGAGCGGGAGAGCGAGAGCACCACCACCACCGGATCCAGCCGGTCGAGGGTGGGGGTGGGCACCTTCTGCCAGGCGGGTCCCGCCAGCGCCACCACGGCCAGCGCCCAGGCCAGCAGCAGCGCCGGCACCGGCCAGCGCCGCATGCCCGCCCGCTCGCGCACGGCCAGATGCCGCAGGAGATGGGCATCCACCAACCCCGCCCAGTCGTCACGCCCCTGGCCGAGCCGGCGCCACACCAGGAGGGCCAGCAGCAATGCGGGAATGAGCGCATAGAGCCAGTCAGGCCGCAGGAAATGGAAGCCGGCCGGGATCATCCGCGCGCCTCCCCTGCGGCCGCAGGGGCCGCCGCCACCGGCACCGCGCGCCGCCGCCGGGCCGGCAGGACGCCGAGCAGCGCCCCGACGAAGGACAGGCCGAGCGCCACCGCCAGCGGCCAATGAAACAGCGACACGGTGGGGCTGAGATAGAGCGGATCACCCGCCACCGGCTCCATGCGATCGATGTCCGCATAGATGGCGGCAAGGCCCGCCGTGTCGCGGGCGCGGAAATAGCGCCCGCCGGTCATGTCGGCGATCTTCTGGAGCGCATCCTCGTCCAGGTCCATGGACGGGTTGACCACCCGCGAGCCCAGGTTGAGGCGGTCGGCGCCCACCCCGATGGTGTAGATCTTCACATGCTCCTGCCGCGCCGCCTCGGCGGCGAGAATGGGGTCGAGCACGCCGGAATTGTTGGCTCCGTCCGTGAGCAGGATCATGACGCGCTGGTCATCGGGCCGGCTGCGCAAGGTCTTCACGGCGAGCGCGATGGCATCCCCGATGGCGGTTTCCTGGCCGGTCAGGCCGATGCGGGACTGGTCCAGCAACTGGCGCACCACCTCCCGGTCGAAGGTGAGCGGCGTCTGCACATAGGCGCGGGACGAGAACAGGATCAGCCCCACCCGGTCGCCCTTGCGGCGGGCGATGAAGTCGTCGGCCACCGCTTTCACCACGGTGAGGCGGTCCGTGGGGCGTCCATCCTTGGTCAGGTCCTGCCGCGCCATGGAGCCGGAGAGGTCCACCGCCAGCATCAGGTCGCGCCCGTCCACCGGCAGCGGCACGGGCGTCCCCACGATCACCGGCCGGGCGGCGGCCGCCACCAGCAGCCCATAAATGAGGCTCATGAGCACGAGGCGCACGAGCTTCTTGCGCCGCGCCCCCTCCCCCACCAGGCCCGCCGCGCGCATCTGGGCAAAGAAGGGCACCCGCAGCGCGCCGGAGCGCGACACCTTGGCCGCCGGCACAAGGAAGCGCACCAGCACCGGCACCAGGAGAAGGAGAAAGGCGAAGGGCCATTGGAAGGTCATTTGGCGTTGACCTTGATCCAATGGCACAAGGCCGCCACTAGGGCCGCGCGGGGCACGCCGTCGCCGCCCGGCGCGTGCGGCGGCACATAGGGGGCGAGCGCCACGAAGCGCGCCACCTCCACCCCCATGCCGCCCTTGCCGGTGGCGAGCACCTCTTCCCAGGCCGGGCCGGTGAAGGTCACCGCCGCCTCGTCCCGCCCGCGCGAGACCACGACGCGGCGCAACAGGATTGCGCTCGCCGCCGCCACGGACCTGGCATCGGGATGGGCTTTCAGATCGGCCGCGATGGCCTTGACCTGCTGGCGCACCTTGTAGGACAGGGTCTGCCGGCGCCGCCATTCCAGATAGAGCGCGATCAGCAGCACCACGACCAGGGCGCCGGCCAGCATCCACCAGCCCGGCGCCAGCGGCCAGAAGGGCACCTCGCCCGGCAGATGCAGGCCGCGCAGCTGGGCGAGCAGTTCCTGCCCCGGCGGATCCAGCGGCGAAGGCGGCAGGGAATAAGGCTGCTGCGGGTTCATCGCGCCCCCTTCCGTCCCGGCTGGAGCCGCGCGGGCGAGAGCAGGTCGGCGGGGTCATCGCCTGTGCGCAGCACCTTGAAGGCCAGACCCCGCTTGCGGGAGAAGGCCTCGATGCGGGCGCGCCGCTCGGCGAACAGGCGCACATAGGCGGCGGGCGCGGCCCGCCCCTCCAGATCCAGGATGGCCACGCTCTTGCCGTCGCTCAGGCGATAGGCGCCGGGGGGCGGGGCGGCCTCTTCCAGCGCATCCTGCACGAACAGGTTCGCCACCTCGCAATGGGTGGCAAGCCGCCCCATCTCCTGCTCCGCAAGGGCATCGAAATCGGAGAAATCGCTGGCGACAAATACCAAGGTGCCCGGCCGGCTGGCATGGCGGGCGCGAGCCAGCGCATCGGCCAAGGGGGGGCCGTTGCGCGCATGGGTGGGGGAGAGCGCATGGCGGGTGCCTTCCGCCATGGCCTTCATGAGACCCAGAACCTCGCTGCGGCTGCTGCGCGGCGCGAAGGCGGAGAGGCCATCGGGTGTGAGCACCAGCCCGCCCACCCGGTCGCCGCCCTCCAGCGCCACCCAGGACACGAAGGCGCAGGCCCGCGCCGCCAGCACCGACTTGAAGCACACCCGCGTGCCGAACAGCATGGAGGGCCGCAGGTCCAGCACCACCAGCACCGGGCGCTCCCGTTCCTCCTGGAACAGCTTGGTGTGCGCCTTGCCGGTGCGCGCCGTGACCCGCCAATCAATGGTGCGCACGTCGTCGCCCGGCTGGTAGGTGCGCACCTCGTCGAATTCCATGCCTCGGCCGCGGAAGGACGATTTGTGACCGCCGAAGCGCAGGGTGCGCACCTTGTCCGCGCCCCCATAGCCATGGGCGCGCCCCTTCGGCCGCGCCGCGATCAGCTCGTTGAGGTCGGCAACGATGCCGGTCAGATCGTCCCTGTCGGCGGCCATCAGCGTGGGTCGCTCAGCTCACCGGCACGCGCGCCAGAAGGGCGTCGATGAAATCATCGGAGGAGAAGCCATCCGCCTGGGCCTCGAAGGTCAGGAGCACGCGGTGGCGCAGCACGGGCTTGGCGATGGCCTGCACATCCTGCGGCAGCACATGGTCGCGGCCCCGCAGCCAGGCATGGGCGCGGGCGCACCGGTCGAGCGCGATGGTGCCGCGCGGGCTGGCGCCGAAGGAGACCGCCCCCTTGAGATCCGCCCCGTAAAGCTCGGGCGCGCGGGTGGCGGCCACGATCTGCAACAGATACGTCTCCACCGCCTCCGACATGTGCACCGCCTGGACCGCGCGGCGGGCGGCGAACACCACCGCCTGGGGCACCCGCTCGCCGAACGCCAGCTCCTCGCCCCGCGCCTCGCCCCGCACGATGCGCAGGATCTGCCGCTCGGCCGCCACGTCGGGATAGCCGATGCGCACATGCAGCAGGAAGCGATCGAGCTGCGCCTCCGGCAAGGGATAGGTGCCTTCCTGCTCGATGGGATTTTGCGTCGCCATGACCAGGAACAGCTTGGGCAGGGCATAGGTGGTGCCGCCCACCGTCACCTGCCGCTCCGCCATCGCCTCCAGGAGCGCCGCCTGCACCTTGGCCGGGGCACGGTTGATCTCATCCGCCAGGATGAAGTTGTGGAAGACGGGGCCGGCCTGGAAGCGGAAGGTGCCGTCCTCGGGCCGGTAGATGTCGGTGCCGGTGAGGTCGGAGGGCAGGAGGTCCGGGGTGAACTGGATCCGCTGGTCGTCGCACTGGATCGCCCGGGCCAGCGCCTTGATCGCCTTGGTCTTGGCAAGGCCCGGCGCGCCCTCCACCAGGAGGTGCCCGTCCGCCAGCACCGCCACCAGCAAGAGATCCACGAAGGCCGGCTGGCCCACGATGGCTGCGTTCATAAAGGCCGCCAGCCGGTCGAAGGTGCGCTTGGGCAGGTCGCTCGCCGCCAGCGCGGCCATGGCCTGCGCCTCCCGGGCCGCTGCTTGGGCGTGGGCAGCTTGGGCGTGGGCATGAGACGGAGCATGACCCTGCGCTTGGGCCGCCTGGGCGGCCTGGAGCTGGGCGGCGTCTGGACTCTGATTCATCTCGGCTCGGTTTCCGGGGGCGTTCGACCGGCGACCTCTATAGCGCACCACCCGGTCTGGTCGCACGTCCGCAAAAATGACTTTTAGGTAATGGCATATTTCTCGCGACACATGGGCCCAATTCCGGTCGAAGCCCGCGACCTTGCGCGGCAGGCGCGCGGGGAAGCGTGGACATAGCTGTCGTGGCGCTTTCGGCATGGTGGATACGCCATCCCGCAAGCGTGAAGCGACTTGTCTGTGCCGCGTCTCTCCGCTAGAAGCGCTCCACCACAACGGTGCCCCGCGCACCGCGCCCCGGCTGGAGAGGTGGCAGAGTGGTTGAATGCACCGCACTCGAAATGCGGCATACGGGCGACCGTATCGGGGGTTCAAATCCCTCCCTCTCCGCCAATTACATGTTCCAGGCTTTCCCACACCCTTTCAAAAGCGTTGAATTTCCTGGATTCTGTTTCGCAGAGCGTCTCCGAAAGCGCCGCGAAATTCCCCTCAATCTAGGTTTGCTGTTAGGGTTAGGGCTAGGAGCAATGACGCCCTAGCTATGCGCCCCCTAGCAGCCTCATGAAACTCAATCGCCTCAACGCCCGAACCGTCGCCACCATCACAAAGCCAGGACGCCACGCTGATGGCGGAAACCTTTATCTGGTGGTGTCTCCGACCGGCTCAAAGTCCTGGAGCCTCTTCTTCCGTTGGAAAGCCGACCCCTCCGCGCCTGGGGCAGGGAAGATGCGGGAGTTGGGGTTAGGGCCGTTGGGGACGGTCTCCTTGGCCCTAGCTAGGCAACTCGCGGCCGAGGCGCGTGAGAAGGCGGCGATGGGGATAGACCCCATCGCCGAGCGCCGGAAGGCGGCAGCGACCAGGAACGCAATCACTTTCGGGCAGGTGGCGGAAGAGCATATCCGCGCAATGGAGCCGGGGTGGCGGAATAGCAAGCACGCGGCTCAGTGGCGGTACACGCTCAGCCTGGAGCGCGATGAAGACGGAAGCTTCAAGGCCGGCGGCTATTGCTCGGCCATCCGCGACAAGGCGGTGGACCAAGTCAGCACTGAGGACGTGCTCGCGATCCTGACGCCCATCTGGGCGGGAAAAAATGAGACAGCTTCCCGCGTCAGGGGCCGCATTGAGGCCGTGCTGGATGCGGCGAAGGCGAAGGGGCTCAGGACCGGCGAAAACCCGGCGCGCTGGAAGGGACACCTCGCCCTGACGCTGCCGAAACGCCAAAAGCTGCAGCGCGGGAATCACGCGGCCCTGCCATATTCGGACCTGCCCGCGTTCGTTCGGAGGCTCCGCCTTGTGCGCGGCATGAGTAGCTTTGCGCTTGAGTTCGCCATTCTCACGGCTGCACGATCAGGGGAAGTTAGGGGCGCGAGATGGAGTGAAATCGATCTGGACGCGCGCCTCTGGACCATCCCGGCAGAACGCATGAAAGCGGGCCGCATCCACAGGGTCCCGCTCACCAATAGGGCGGTGGAGATTCTCCAAACCGTGGGCCAATTAGGAAACGATCCGGAAAGGTTCGTCTTCCCGGGAATGCGAAAGGGCAGTCAATTGAGTGACGTTGCTCTCATTGCCCTCTTAAGGCGCTTGGAGGTCGACGCAACCGCGCACGGCTTCCGCTCCACGTTCCGGGACTGGGCAGGCGACACTACTGCCTTTCCGCGCGAGGTCGCGGAGGCAGCTCTGGCTCACGCAGTCGGCGATGCGACTGAACTCGCTTACCGGCGCGGAGACGCCTTGGAAAAGCGACGGGAGTTGATGGATGCCTGGGATGCGTTTGTCTGTTCGAGCCCGGCAAATCCGTCGGCGGCGAGGTGAGGCACAGGAAGTCACTTTGACATTCCGGGCCTCGCTGAAACGGTAGCTAAGACGTTAGTGCGCGACGCTTTTTCGGCCGTTTAGCCGTCTTTCTCTATGTCAAACGGGGCGCTCCATCCCCAGCGGCCACGCTCCTAGCGCCTTGTTTGCGCACACCGCGTCAACAACACTCTCCACATACATTTGTGGAGGACATCATGTCTGCGACGTTTACTACTCGCCTTCTTTCGCTTGATGAGGCCAGCGACAAGCTGAACGTGTCTCGCTCTACCGTGTACCGCCTTCTGGGCTCGGGTCATCTTCACGCGGTGAAGATTGGCAAGTCTACGCGCATCCTTGAGTCTGCCGTGGAGCAGCTCATCGCTGAGGCGCCGCGCGCCAAGATCGCTCCGAACCTTCGCTGAGCACAACAAAAAAGCCGCCCCCTGGAACAAGAGGGGCGGCTTTTTCTATTTCAGGGAACATGAGCGAGTAAACATTAGATGAATACCGATCGCATCACAAGGGTCTTTCGCGAAGGAAGGCAGGCCGGCGTCATTCTTGACTGCGAAGACTGCTTTATGGCTTTCCGCAATTGCGGCGGAATGCTCGTCGATATTCCTGTGCGTTTCACGAATTATCACGCCGCGTTCGCCGCGATCATGACGCGAGTGCAGTGATGAGTGCCGCCCTCGCTATCGAGGCCGTCGTTGACCGTCCTCCCGCTCCAGTTTCCCCGTCCCGTTCGGGAATGCGGGTCAATCGGCTCTATGCGAGCCGCCGCCCTAAGAGCAGCACGCGGACGCAGATGTTCGCCCTTCGTAGGCTGGCAGACATCCGCGCCCTCGCTTCGCTTCGTTCTGAGGTGGGCGAGCTTCCTGTCAGCCGGGCTGGTGTCGCCGAGGTGCTGGCAGATGCGCTGTCAAAATTGGACGGTGTCGGCGGGCTGCACTGCGACGTGCCCGGGTTGATTGAAGTGCTGCCTCGCTCGTGGGTGGATGACATCGGCTTGGATGTCCTCCACGCCGCTGTGCTTCCCGCCCGGACGCATCGCCTCCTCGACGATTGCAGGGCCGGCCGCCTCCTGGGACTCACGGTCGAAGAGGTGCGAGAGATTGCAGCGCGGGGCCGGGTGGTCACTCTCCACCCCGTCGACGAAAGCCCCGAGGCGCGCGCGGAGCGGCGCGCCTCTCGCCGTCGTGAGATGGCCCGCGCAAGGAACGCTCGGTATCGTGAAAGGCTTGCGCTGCAACGGTTTGGTGAGAAAGTTGCAACCGAACGTGACGCTCTTATTTATATTAAGAACGTAGCGTCACGGCAGGTTGCAACTTTCCAACCGCCGCAGAGTGCTCAGGTCCGCGCCGCCATCCAGGCGGGCGCGTCCGACCTCCTTGATATTGCGACCGCGACCGGCCTGTCCCTTAAGACAATTAAGCCGCTTCTGTCGCGCCTCACCAAGGCCGGGCAGATCACGCGTATCGGCCGTGGCCATTACGCCCCGGCCTCCCATTCTTGCCTTGCTGAATCTCCGCCCCTCGCGCCCGACATGCGCGAGCCCGGTTCCCATGCCCCCCAGCCTGAGGACGAAGCCGATGACATTTGCTCCCTGCCCTCCCGATCCGACGTTTCGCGCGGGAGGAATCCGCGAGCGCGCGTTTATGTCCGTGATGGGGAAGCGGTCGGACCAGGAAGTCGGGATGTGGACGGCGCGCTTCTTGAAGAGCGGCAGGGCGGTGGCCCCTCCGTTGTGCATCACCATCCTGCTCGGGCGCGGCGCTCGGAAGACGGGCCGTTCCCTGGAAACGTCGTCTCTCTCTTCCCGCAAGAGTCGGCTGACTCTCGTGCGCTCGCGGGTAGGGCAATGATCCAGCAATCCAACATCAATCTCGCCGATGCCCACCCCGACGCGAATGAGATGGGGGCGGCCCCCATGGCCGCCCCCTCACCCAACCCCATCAGGAAAGCACAGGCGCCCATTCACACAGCAAGGCCACTCACTATGCCCAAAGACAAAACCCCTCCCACGCCCGCTCCTAGGCCATCTGCGGCCACGTTGACCGTGCGTCGGGGCTTGAGTGGGTCGAGGACTGTCCCGAACTGGACCATCTGCCCGCACCGCTACCATCCCCCGGTCTCCACCTCGGCACCCCGGCCCCAACGGCTCGGGTCCTCCTAAGAGGCTGCGGACCGCGCGGCGGCGGCAGTCCCCCCTTTTCGCGATTCTGCAAGCCGTCAATTTGCAGTTTGTTTGCGTAAAATTAGATCAAACACACATCATTTTGAGGTGAATAAACATGTCGATCTTTGAGAAGTTCTCCACCCTCATGCGCTCCAACAAAGCGACCGAGTCTCAGTTGATCGCCGGGGAACGCGAGATTGAAGCCGCCATTCAGGGTGCTCGCACCAAGCTCTTCACGCTCGAAGAAGAGATGCCCGCGGCCTTGATGCGTGGCGATGAGGAGCGCATCAATCATCGGAATCTCATTATGCGCACGCGCAATGAGATCGAGGACATGGAGACCGCACTCGCGCTTCTTCGCAAGCGTGCGGCCGAAAAGGCAGAGAAGGAAGCCGAAGCCGCGCGGCAGGCGGCCTATGCTGAGGCCGCCCGCGTCAGTGAGGCCGCTCAGAAGAAGCTCCGTGAGCGTTATCCCAAGCTCGCCGCCAAGTTGGTGGACCTGATCGCCACCATTGCAGAGGCGGACGCGCTGGCCGACCGCGTGAATGCCTACCTGCCCTCGGGCGCCTTGCCTCTTCCGCCCGTTGAGGCCGCCGTCCGCGACCGCCCCTACGAGCCGCGTCGCATCCTCAGCGAAAAGCTTCTGGACCTGTGGTGCCTGCGCGATCATGACCGCCCGCATCCCGACCAGTCGAACATCGAGGACCTTGGTGGCGGGAAAGGCCGGCGCGAAATCGAACGCGCCGATAAGAAGGCGCCGCCTCACTACGACGAATTTGAAAAGAAGACGTTTCGCGAAGTCACCTATATTCGCGAGAAGATCGGCGTGAGCGGTGAGCGTCTCTGCCGCATCGAACTGCCCGGGCTCTCTGCTGACGATGCCCCCTACTGGCGCAGCGTGACGTTTTCGGACGCCGGTTACGTTCTGAACCGCCTCACCGAGCTTCAGGCAGAGCGCGACACGCACGAGGTTGCGGCCGAGCCCGATCATACCCTGACCGAGTTGGTGCCGGTGCAGGCCCCCATCTCCAACGCTGCGTGACATAGGCGCCGGGGAGACGGGGGCCACTCCCCGGCCGATAATTCCCGCCAGGTCGACCAACACCCTTTGGCATTTGACCTCTCGAATTGACACATTGGGGAACTAAAGGGCGCGGCGCGCTCAATTATGCGGGGTTAAAAATGTACAGATCTGCGCGCTATCTCTTTCTGATTGCGGGATCGGCTTATTGCCTACACGCGTTGCGGGCGATGAGGTTTATCGCGTTATCGACCGTTCGGGTTGAAACGCCCTTCCACGTCGCCTAACGCCCTGCTTCTGAGCGCTTTCCATAACGCGCTTGCTTTCACTCGCAAAGTTCTGGGCGCATTGGTGTGTAAACATCTCCTCCTCGGCCATCCCGAGCGAGTAGCGTTCACGTTCCGCCGCCTCTTCTGCCTGGAGGTATCGAATGAAGTGCTCAACTCGTTCCAGGCGCGTCCTAATGCGGCCCATGCGGTCGGCCCTTTCGAACTGAGCATACTCCTTGTTCGCAGCTTGCACGAGCAGATTAGCGACACTCTCGTCGAATACTCCGGTATCGACGCACACCAAATCCAAGTAGGAAAATATGTAGGCAAGCTCTCTGTATATATAGAGTCCATATCCTGTAATCTTTAAACTATCTACCTCATCCGCATAATGGTCGATTCGATTATTTGATTCGACAAATCCGTGCTTAAGCAACATGTCAAGATTGCTCGTAAAATCTTCGAGCATATTGAAGGTCTCGGAAAAATAAGCTTTCAGAACAGCGATTGGTACGTAAGAAGCGACGCCGTTGTCGAAACTCTTTGCTAGCTTTCTTAATATCCTCAATGATGTAAAGTGGGACCCATGACGCGCGTTTCGCAACTGGTAGATGTTTGGAATGTCGCTGAGCAGTTCGTCATAAAAGTATCTGGTGGGGATCATCACCGGCTTAATCACCTGATGGATTAGGAAGTTCCACTGACCGGCGCTCAGCATCTCCTCGACATTCGTGTAACCCGACAGCAAAAAGCTCCTAAATAGGTCGAGCGACAATCGAGTGTCGCCGTGCGCACACGCTGTAAGGAAATTGTTCAGCGGCGACCGGTCGTTATTGAACTCACGAGAGACAATGCGGAGATACTGGGCGCATTCGTCCATTAACTTGATGTCCTCGACGTCGTCGATATCTTGCCGAACAGTAGGGGAGGTTAGTATGTCGGCAGTGTACTCAAGCCGCTTCTTGAACACTTCCGCGGGCTTGGGCGAGCTGATATGGAAGCCGGCGTTCTGGAAAGCGTCCAACAGACCGTGAATTTTAGAGTTGTAGAACCGCTCCTCCCGCATCGAGATGAGCGTTACGCATTCCAGTTCGTCGGCAATCTCTTGCGCCGATGAAAAGCAAAAATCCTGTATATCGCCAGAATATTGATCTGTGTTATCCACAACAACGATGATGCCAGTGTCCTGGGACTTCCAATACTCGACTAGGCGCTTGGCGCAGTAGGGGAGGTCGACTTTCCAATGTTCGACTAGCGCATTGAGCTTGGAGTTGTAGTGTTCTGACGCCTTCGATAGGCCCGCGAGCTGCTGACGGTTTGCGACCTCGAAGCGATCGTGGAACAGCTTCTCAAGCAGTACAGCGCGCTCGGCGCTCAGAAAGTTCTCAACATCTAGGCTCCTGACCAGCGTGCTCCAGATCGTCTGCCGGATGACGCCCAGGTCTTCCGGGGTGTTGAGCAGGTCGATTATAGCTATGACCGCATGATCCTTAAGCCACCGCGGCGGGTTGTGATGCAGCAGCCGTTTAACAAAGGTCGACTTGCCGGCTCCCTTGCCGCCGAAGAGTACAAGGACCTCTCCCTTCCGCCCCTTCTTGATATTCTTGGTTAGCCGCCCGCCGAGGCGGCCTCCCTTTCCCGTGTCGTCCAATTGTCGGACGCCGTAATCGGCGAAATAGGGAGTGAGCGAGTCTTCTATAAGCGTTCGCATCCCATCAAAGCTGTGATGGTAATCCCGGTGCGAGACATAGCACTTGTTCATGAAGTCGACGTCATTATCTCCAATAACTCCGAAGTAATGATTGACGATAGGCCGAAGAGTTTTGGCTAACTTGTTTGCAGTAATGGCATGAGAATAAGATGGAATGCGATCTTTCGCGTAAAAAATATTTCTATCTTTTTGATCGCCGCTGGTGAGTAAGGTGGGGAGTGAAAGTTTGCTTGTAATCGCGTTGTATGAAAAGGCGTTATACGCTTTCGTGTACTCGATCGAGAAGAACGAAATCTCGCGCGCCACGAAGGCGTTTAGGGTTTCCCAGCGCTTTCCGCGCTCAAATATTTTAAAAAATATCCATTCACGGCCGTTAGTGATGCAGGCGAACTCGCAACCGATGTCTTGGCAGTATCGCCTAACCTGCTTCGCTGCCGCAGAGATGTTCTTATCAGACAAGAGTTTCGAAAGTGGAATATACGCCGACAATTCACCGGGCTTGAATGAGTCCGGCACTTCGAAATACACCCCTTCCTTCTTCGCCTCCACCACGATAATCGGGTCGTCGTCCCCCTTGCGCAAGACATAGTCCGCATATCCTGGGGCGATGTGTTCCTCGAGGCTTACGCGGTTTTTTGGCCAAGCCAGAGTTTCGTGTAGCACGAAGTCGATCAGCTTGTGTCGCGTATCTGCCTCATTGAGGTCGCGCCCCTGATATTCGACGATGAGTGCATTTAGGCGCTGCACAATCTGTTCGCTCACCCGCGTTCGCTCCCGCCGCTTGGTCAGAGGCGGCCCACGCCTCTGCTTAAGCAAGTGAAGCTGTCCGGCTGGCCTATGGCAAGCCCCCCCCGCGCGTCGCTCACTTCCCTTTTTCGGTACCTATTTGGCGAAATGCCGCTTCCCCCAAGATTGAGGACAGTTGTGGAGCGGAACGGGTAGGATGCCAGCATCCCAAAAAGGAGGACTGGCTAGAACCGCGCTCCACCGCCAGATTACGCAACGGGATAGGTCGGGGTGCCATGACCACGTGAAGCGTTCTGTCAAACGGCTCGCAAACCGGTGCGAGACTGAACTTCCACCGTCGGTGGGACACAATGCCGCCTTGGACAACGGGGCCGGGCGCACTGGGTCGGCAGGCGTCCTCAGCCACCACACACCTCGAAAGACGTGAGAGGGGGGCGTTATGCTTGAGAGCCCCCGCCCCAGGACTGGGAAGCGGTCCCTTCTCGGCTCCCGCCACCCGAGCAGCTAAGACCTGCCCGACCAGCGTATTGCAGCGGGTGGGGTTGCGGAACTTGCAGGCAAGCGGCATCGCATGTGATGCGTGAAATTCGATCTATGTTATCGCATGGGGACAACCGTCTGCCCAGTTTTGGGCAGACGGTCATGAGGCAGAGGAGAGGGGCGAGCTGCCCGGAAAGCAGCACAAGCATGTCGTGGGGGAGATTCTCAATATGTTTGCAGAGCTAGGAAAAGCCGCGGCCCAGTTTTCAGCCACAGCTAAGATTAGCGTGCGAAATGCGTCCGCTCGCATAGAGGATTTCAACCGCCTCTCTTTTGAGGCCGTTCCCCAGATGGCGGCGAGGCACGCGGGCTCGCAAACCGTAGCTCCGTGAATGTTCCCCCATTGGGGACTTACTCAATTCAGTTTTAGATTGAGGTGTCGAGATATTGCAGGGCGCACGCTGCTGTGCGTGCGCCTGACCATTGCGCGCCTGCCCCGCAGGTGTCATTAGAAGCCGTGCAATGCAGGAAGTTCACGTTATCAAAGACTTAGCTTAGGCCATGCATGTCTTCGACAAGAGCTCTGCCCTGATCGCACCGGCTCGCTGGGGGGTGCTCAGTTTTGAGCATACCCGTCGAACCGCGCCGAATGGTCAGCGCTGCCGCTTTCTGATCGCCTTTATGTGACGACGCTTTGTCCGTCCGCCATCGGCGGATGAACCCGGCACCAACAGCACTGATCGCCGATGCCCACTAACTTCCAGTTCGAACCGAACGCCATACTGCATCGGAGGAAGATCCAGGCTCCCTCAGTCTCAGGAAATCCCCACGGCTACCAAGCCCGAGGCGCGATATTCGCGCTATGTTGTTGGAATTGCACGGAGAGGAACGTCTCTCCAATTTTGGAGGGACGATCCCCAGACCCAATCCCAAGGGCGGAACGCCCATCCCGTCGAAGGGCTCTCGGCCATCCGTCTCCTTATTTTGAGGAGACGGTCATGAAGCCGAGGGGATCTCAAAACTGACCGAGAAGCGGTCATGACCATGTGATGCGGGACATCCGCAACATTTTGGAAGAGAGTGGGAATATCGCTGGCCCCGATTTTGGGGGCAGCTATCGGGACAGCTCGGTTAGGGGGTGTGCTCAGTTTTGAGCATACCCCATCATCGCCCCGAATGCCCTCGCCAACACGCGGAAGATGTTGCCAGAGGTAGGAAAGGCAGCGGCTGACTTTTCAGCCGCTGCTCAAATTGCAGGGCCGAATGGTTCGACGCGCGCCATTGAACTCTTCCACCTCCCCAAATTTGGGGGCGCCTCTGTAGTGCCGAGTGGTTTTCGTCCGCCCACAGTCTGTGGACGAACCCCGCACCGATAGCGTTGGACACCATCGCCAGACGTGCGCCTATTTTCGCAGAAGCCCTGCAATGCAGGAATTTCGCAATATCAAAGACTTAGTGCACGCCCACCATTGGTGGATATACGCGAGGCCGAGCGCTCCTTCCCGATCGTGGTCGCGCCACTTTCTCCCCAGGTCAAGACTTGCCTACCTGCGGCGCCGGATCGAAGACCTGACCGCGCCCAAGGAAGCGCCCAAGTCGCGCAAGGCTGAGGAGCCGAAGCACGAGGACGCGGCGGCTGCGAATCCGGTTCCGTCGATCATGCCCGGAAAGCCCGGCGAGCCCCTCACGATGTCCTCGGTGGAGATCGCGAAACTGACCGTGAAGCGTCATGACAATGTGATGCGCGACATCCGCTCTATGTTGTTGGAATTGCACGGAAAGGGGGGTGTCCTCAGTTTTGAGGACACCCACCTAAACCCCCAAAACGGCCAGTCTTATCCGATCTTTCGCCTCCCCAAGCGCGAGTGCCTGATCTTGGTCTCTGGCTATAGCGTCACGCTTCGCGCCCGCATCATCGATCGGTGGCAGCAACTGGAAGCGCACGTTGCTGCGCAGGCCGCTAACCCCCACGCCATTCCGGCGTTCAATGAGGCCGAGATCCTGCGCAGGATCGGCGGCGTCGTGAAGGCCGTCACGGGGCGGCAGATCGCGGACCTTCGCGAGGGGATGGAAGCCGCGCTGGAGACGATCGGCCGGCTGGCCCAGGAGCTTCGTGCGGCGAAGTCGGCTGCGGCCCCCACGTTCGATCTTGCCGGGACCGTGACGTCCCGCGACGTGTTGGACATGGCGGGCATCCGGCCGGAAACGCGGGTGCGCGGGACGGGGCTGATCATCACCCGTCACCTCAAGACCTACTGCCTGGAGCGCGGGCTGGCGGCTTTCCGCACCCCGACCGAGATCGACGTCTACCGGCGGTGGCGCTTCCCCCGCGAGGCGGCGGCCGATTGGGTTACGCGCGAACAGGGCGGCGAGATCATCCGCAACCACATCGCAACTTCGCTGAAGCGGAAGGGCGCCAAGGGGCAGGGGCTCTTGCACCTTGTCCCGACCGAGAAGCACTGACGAAACGGGGCGGCAGACGTGACTTGCGCCGCCGTGCTACAGTCGCTTTTAGAATGGCCTCGCACCGCCCCGCCTGACCACCCGTGCGATAGGCAAAAGCCCTGACGCGGAGCATTTCGCTAGGGTCAGTGCTAGGGTTGTTGTGATTCGGTATAAATTTTTCCGTTCTGATACAAGGCGTTAGGCGAAAAGTTCTGAGGACTCCCTCTCCGCCACTACAAACTTTCCGCTGCGCGGCTATGGCGGCATCCTGCCGCTGTTCTCTTACCCCATGCGATCTCGAAGGTCGTCCGCGAGGTGTTGGGGTGGCATAGCGCAGCCACGAACGCCTCGGCCACATCGGCACGGCAATCGTATCCTTGTGAACATCGAGACCGATGAATTTATTCTACGTCCTCATTTTCCTCCCGAGGGGGTGAACAGGCGTCATCCCATACGTTCGGTCACGCTATAGACCCGACCGTCGATTGCCACGGTGAGAGAGGTCAAGCAGCTTTGCGCCATTCGCCAAGCAGTCCGACGCTTCGGTCAGGACGCGCTCGACTAGCGCCGATGCTGGCTCGATCGTGCGCACAAGATCAACCGCCTCGCCGACGATGACTGCCGCCACCTCGACATTGCCCCGATCCTGTGCGTCGGAATAGCTCTTCCGGTGGGGACCAGGCGTTCGGCGTACGTCGTCAAGATCGCGGGACCAGCGGTCATAGAAGGCATTGCGCAGCGTGCGGATCGCCCAAGGGGTGGGCCAGTCATACCCGCGCACGACATCGAACACACTTCCCTTGACCGTATGATCGCCCGAAGCCTCGACCACTCGCTTCTTGGCGTTCTGGTGCGCCAGCGATTCCGCGGCGGCGTAAAATACGGTGCCGCAGAGGACGCCTGCAGCCCCCAGCATCAACGCCGCCGCCAAGCCACGACCATCGGCAATGCCGCCGGCGGCAATGACAGGGACAGGCGCAACCGCATCCACGACGGCTGGAACGAGCGCCATTGTCGCGCGCTCGCCGCTATGCCCGCCAGCTTCCGTTCCCTGCGCGACTATGATCGTTGCGCCCTCACCGACAGCGATGCGCGCGTCCTCGACCGTTTGGACTTGAGCGATGAGCGGGATGCCGGCCCTGGCGATCGACGGCGCGAATGGACGCAGGTCGCCAAAAGAAAGGAGAACCGCGCGCGGACCGCGCTCCAACGCTAACGAAAGAAGCTCAGGCTGGCGGGCAAGCGCCCAGGTGATGAACCCGATTCCAATCCTCTCCCCGCCAGCAATCTCGAACTCGCGTTCGATCCAGCCGCGATCGCCATAGCCGCCGCCGATAAGGCCGAGGCCGCCCGCCCCGGATACCGCCACCGCCAGAGCGCCGCCCGCAATGCCAGCCATCGGCGCCAGGATGATCGGAACCGTCAAGTCGAGGGACTGTATGAGAGGCGTCTGCAAAGTCATCGGAACCTCACGACGACTTGCCGAGCGTTTTCCGGTATTCCGCGACGGGAAGGCCACCGACTCCCCAATCCTCCATCTCGACCTCGTCGGTCACGACGAAGGTAGTGGCCGGGTTCTTGCGCAGCACTTTCACCAGAAAGTCGGTCACGCCCCTGATGAGTTCGGCCTTCTGTTCCGGCGTCGCGCCTTCGCGCGTGATCTTGATGTTCACATACGGCATGTCGGTCGATCCCTATTGCTGGCGTTCGATGATCTGAAAGACCTTGGCGATGATCCGCCACCGGCCATCCGTGCGCACCAGGGTGAGGAAATCGACGAAGTCGCGCTGGCCTATCGAGCAGCGCACGCGGGCGAGCGCGGTATTTTCGCCCGCCAGATCGATGGCGTCTATATGATCGCGCCGTATCTCGTTGCGCGAGGCCGGCGACTGGCGCGCAGCGATGACCGGCACATAGTCTTCCATGGTGCGATAGAGCAGCGGCGTCTCGTCAGCGGTGGCGTAGATCGCTTTGGGGTGAAAGACGTTTTGAAGCTTGTCGACGTCGCAGAAATAGAGCGCGTCGAAATAGTCCTGAAGGACCTCGCAGATGTCGTTCAAGGCCGGGGTCATGCCACAGCCTCGTTAGCAACAAGCCCTTCCTGACGCATGGCATTGCGGACAGAGGGCCGGGCCGCGATACGCGCCACATAGGCCGCCACATGCGGCCAGCGGGCGAGATCAAACCCGATGAAGCCCGACCAGTTCAAGACGACGAACAGATAGGCGTCCGCCACGGTGAACCCCTCGCCAAGGATAAAGTCCCTGCCATCGGCAAGGCCGCGCTCCACATCTGCCACGCGCCGGGCCAAACGCAATTCGACCGGTCGTTTTTCCGCCTCTTCGAGCGGGCGCCCCCGGAAATAGGGGCCGAACGCCTTATGCAGCTCGGACGAGGTGAAGTTGAGCCATTCCTGCAAGCGTGCCCGCTCCAGGGTGCCGTAGGCAGGCGCGAGACCTGCTTGGGGATGGGTATCGGCGAGGAACTGGAGGATGGCCGGGTTCTCGGTAAGAATGGCGCCGCCGTCCAGTTCGAGAGCCGGCACATAGCCTTTGGGATTGACGGCGCGATAGTCGGCGCCGGTTTCGGTCAGGCCGGTTTCAGTGTCGACCTTGCTGGTATCGTAAGCTAGGCCGATCTCGGTGAGCGCGATCCGCGACGACAGCGAACAAGCACCGGGTTTGAAGTAGAGCCGCATGGAAGCCTCCTTGGTTGCGGGGATGGCCGGACGTTATTCAGCCAAGTTACCCTTGCCAACCAAGTTTCTATTGGTTACTCGATATTCGAGTTTCCGCGCAGTAACCGGGTCGGGAGCATGAGCCTCAAAGTCCGCAGAAACCGCAGCGCGCCGCCACCAGAGACATGCGCTCTGACCGAGTGCATGGCGATCATCGCTGGCGCCTGGGCGCCGAATGTGATCTGGCACCTGCGCGCTGGGCCACGGCGATTCAACGAGTTGCGCCTCGACATCCCGCCGATTTCGGCCAAAGTGCTATCGCAAAGGCTTCGTGAACTGGAAAGCCGTCGCGTCATCACGCGCACCATCCAGCCAACGACACCGCCTTCGGTGGAATACGCCCTGACACCGCTCGGCGAGGAACTGGTGCCAGCGTTGGATGCCATCGTCGAAGTCGGCCACAAGCTCAAAGCGGCCATACCGCGAGCGATGTGAGCTGCGGCGGAACCGGCCGATATTCACCCATCATTTTAGAGGGTTACAGCGTAGATATAGTTCTCCGTTTCATCGGTCGCGGCCCGCCAATTACCTGTTCCAGACGTTCCCGCACCCTTTCAAAAGCGTTGAAGTTCCTGGATTCCGTTTCGCAGAGCATCTCCAAAAGGTCTAGGTCTAGGGCTAGGAGCAATCACGCCTAGCTCCGCGCCGCTAGCAATCCGCATGAAATTCAACAGACTCAACGCCCGGACCGTCGCCACCAACGCGGCCATCCGTGACAACGCGTTGGACCAAGTCAGCATTGAGGACGTGCTCGCGGTCCTGACGCCCATCTGGGCGGGAAAAAACGAGACAGCTTCCCGCGCCAGGGGCCGCATTGAGGCCGTGTTGGATGCGGCGAGGCGCGCCGGGAAGGCGCCGACATCGTCCGTCATCCAGTAGCGCACGGACAGGCGCGCCGCATTGGGGGCAAGGCCGAGCATGTGGAAGCGCGTGCCCGCGCACAGGCGTGGATCGAGATCCTCCACCGGGCGCCCCTCCGGCATCTGTTCCAGCCCCAGGCGCTCCTTGCGGGCCTCATCTGCGTCATCCGGCGGCTCGATGAAGGTTGCGAACCAACTCTCCGCCGCCTGCGCTCCCTCCTCGTTCACGGTCCGTGACGTGTCGGCACAGAACACCAGGGTGGCGTCGCCCATGCCGCGGGAGAGGCGGTTGCGGCTGGAGCCGCTCAAGCATGCGGTTCAGAGTGGCGCCTTAGAGCATGCGCCGATCAGATGGCATCGCCATCTGATCGGATCACGCATTCTCTATCAATGGGTTAGAGGGGGATTCACCCATCAGATTGATTCAATCTGATGGGATCGCGCTCTAGCGGAAGGCGCGTCCTGGGAGGTCGGGGACGGGTGGCCGTTCAGTGCCTCGTCACCGGCCGGGTATAGCCATGATAAAAACCATGGTTCCTTTGACGGCGTTCCATTTGAATTGATTTCTACCTCAATCGCCTGAAGACACACTCGCAATCATTGAAATTTCCACCACTGCATTTCCCGGCAAGGACGCGACACCAATGGCGGCGCGGCTCGGCAAGACTGCGGGGAGGCGGTCTTGGATATGACGCGAGGCAATATCCGCGATCTGGGAATGGCGCGTAAAACCCGGCGGGGCGTTGACATACACCGTCAGGCTCACCACGGACGCAATCCGTTCTGCGCTCCTAAGCTGCGTCTCAGCGGCCTGAAGGGCATTGCCTGTGGCAAGCCGCACGGCCTCTTCATAAAGCTCGGCAGGCGCATCGGCGGCAACCTGCCCCGCATGGAGGAGCACGCCGTTTCGCCTCGGCGTCATGCCGGAGACGAAGACGAGGTCGTTGTGACGCCGGGCGGGAACATAAAGCCCCTGGGGCGGAGGTGGGCTGGGCTGGCGCACGGGACATGCGCCAGTCGCGGGGTCCAATGGCATGTCGTCACCTGCGATACAGCTGTGCCATGGCCACGATCCGCCGGGCGGCGGCCACGGCCGATGCGTGGCCCTGGGAGAAATTGAGGCGAATGCTGTGGTCGTGCGGGCCGAACTCCGTGCCCGGCGTGACGATCACCTGTGCCTGGTGGCGCAACAGGCGCACGAAGTCGGAGAGGCTGACCGCGAGGTCCGGCAAGGTGGGGAAGAGATAGCTCCCGGCCTTCGGGGTGCGCGTGGGGAGCCCCCCAGCCCGGAACAGCTGGAGCATATCATCCCGGACGGCCTGGTGCAGACGGATGCGGTTCGCCATCCAGCCCTCTGGCTCGCAGAACCAAGTGCGCAGCACCGCCTGATTGTAGCCCGCGGCCCGCAGGGAGACGATGGCCTGCAGCTTCTCCATGCGATCAATGATGGAGGGCGCACCGAACGCGATTCCGAGGCGGTAGCCAGAGAGCGACTCCGTCTTCGACGGCCCCATAATGGTCACCACCCGCTCGTCCGCAAGGCCACAGGCCCGCAGATGCGTATAGGTCTCGCCATCATAGAGCAGGCGGGAATAGAGCTGATCGGCAACCACGGTCACGTCGAACTGCCCCGCAAGGTCGGCGATGGCTCGGATTTCGCGGGCGGAATAGACGACGCCGGTGGGATTGTTAGGATTGGAGAACAGGAAAACCTTCGCCCCCGCCGCGAACACATCCCGCAGACGATCCAGTTCAAGGCCGGCCTCTGTGGACGTGCCCAGATAGTCCATGGGCACGGGAACCGGCACCCCGCCCAGAAACTGGACGATTTTGCGGTTGGCGAAATAATCGGGCTGCACGATGGCAACCTTGTCGCCGGGCGCCACCAGCGCCCCAAGTGCCAGGAAGAGCGCGCCCTGGGTGCCCGGCGTCACGATGGTGCCGGCATCGGGCGAAACCGGCGCCCCGGTGAAGACGGCGAGCCTTTCAGCAAGCGCCGCGCGAATGTCCGCCGCCCCGCGATACTCCGTATAGGCCTGCCGTCCCCCCGCTTCCACGGCCTGGGAGAAGGCCTCCAGCGCACCCGGCGCCGGAGTGAAGGCGTCCACGTCGCCATGGGAGAAGTCCACCAACGGGCCGGCCATCGGCTCGCCGCGCATGAGCGCCCCCACGTCTCCCGTGCTCTGGCGGACCTCCTGGCCGGGGGCACTGTCGGTGGCAAGGGCGGCGAACCTGTCGAAGGCGGAAGGCATAGAGGTGTCCTTGATGCAACAGAATGAGAAATCGGTGAGATCCGGCGCTTAGGCGGCCGAGCCCAGGGGGGCGAGGTCAAGATCGAGAGCGGTCTTGAACACGGCGGGATCCACATTGCCGCCGGAGATAATGATGAGGGCGGTCTTCCCGCGCGGGCGGGCCGGATCGGCCAGCAAGGCAGCGAGCGCGATGATCCCCCCCGGTTCAGTAACCAGCCGCAATTCCTCATAAGCAAAGCGGATGGCCCGCAGCACATCGACGTCCGAGGCCGTCAGCGCCCCGGCGAGGCGGCGCTGGGTGATGGAGAACGGCAGTTCGGCGGGTATCGGGGCCAAGAGAGCATCGCAGAGCGAGCCGGACAGGGCGGCATTCACCTCCCGCATGCCACTGGCGAGCGAGCGGCGCGTGTCGTCGAAATCCTCCGGCTCCACCGCCCAGACCTCAGGCCGCACGCCCATGGCCTCGACCGCCAGGCAGGTCCCGGCGGACAGCCCGCCCCCACCGCACGGGACCAGGATGACATCGGGCACCAACCCGCCCATCTGGTGAATGCTCTCCATCGTCACCGTCGCCTGGCCGGCAATGATGTGGCGATGGTCGCCGGGCGGAACCACCGCAACCGGGGTGCGACCTGCGATCTCGGCGGCGATCTCCTCACGCGACTGGCGATTGCGGTCATAGAGCACGATCTGCGCCCCGGCCGCGCGGGCCTTGGCGATCTTCACCGCAGGGGCGTCCTGCGGCATGACAATGGTGGCGGGGAGATCCAGCATCCGCGCCACCGTGGCGACCGCCTGGCCATGATTGCCCGTGGAATAGGCCACGACGCCGCCGGGATAGGCCGCCCGGTCCAGCCGCGACAGGCAATTATAGGCGCCCCGGAATTTGAAGGCGCCGGTGCGCTGGAGATTCTCGCATTTCAGGAGGACGCGGGCACCGGTCAACCGGTCCAGCGCGTCGGAGCGCAGCAGCGGCGTTTCCACGGCGACACCGGCAAGGGTGCGGCGGGCATCGAGAATGTCGTCGCGGGTGGGGATGGAAAAGGGGTTCATGTCAATGTGCCAAAACGCGGGAGAGGAAAAGGCGGGCGCGCTCCGAGCGGGGCGCCGCGAAGAAGGCCTGCGTCTCGTCGATCTCGACGATGGCGCCCTTGTCCATGAACACCACCCGGTCGGCGGCGGCCTTGGCGAAGCCCATTTCGTGGGTGACCACGATCATGGTCATGCCCTCGCGGGCGAGTTCCAGCATCACCGCCAGCACTTCGCCGATCATTTCCGGATCAAGCGCCGAGGTGGGCTCGTCGAACAGCATGGCCACCGGGTCCATGGCCAGCGCGCGCACGATGGCGATGCGCTGCTGCTGGCCGCCGGACAATTGCGCGGGATAGGCGGCTTCCTTGTCCGCAAGGCCGACGCGGGCGAGAAGCCCGCGCGCCTTGGCCTGCGCCTCCGCCCGCGGGCGCTTGAGCACATGGACCGGGGCGAGGCAGATATTCTCCAGCACGGTCAAATGCGGATAAAGCTCGAAATGCTGGAACACCATGCCCACCCGCGCCCGCATGCGCGCCGCTGCCCGCCCGCGGGAGGGCAGCGGCGCGCCCTCGATCAGCACCTGGCCGCGCTGGAACGCCTCGATGCCGTTGATGCACTTGACGAGCGTGCTCTTGCCGGAGCCCGATGGGCCGCAAATGACCACCACCTCACCCCGCCGCACGCTGAGGCTGCAATCCTTCAGCACCTCCAAGGGGCCAAAGCTCTTGCCCAGACCTTCCACCTTGATCATTTCATGCGAAGTCATCGGCACATCCATGGCTGGAGGGTGTGTGGAAGGCGGCCTCATGCGGCCCGGGAGGCGCGCTTCAGCCGCCCCGCGAGCGCATTGCCGGCCTGGCAGATGGCGAGGTAGACGACCGCCGCGAACACGTACATCTCAACGGGACTGTTCGTATTGTTGGCGACAATACTGACGGACGTCATGAAATCGTGGAGCGAGACCACGTAGACGAGCGCGGTGTCCTGGAACAGGATCACGCCCTGGGTCACCATGAGCGGCGCCATGTTGCGCAGGGCCTGGGGCAAGGCGATGAGGCGCACCGTCTGGAGATAGCCGAGCCCCGAGGCCTTGGCCGCCTGCCATTGGCCCACCCGCACGCTTTGCAGGCCCGCCCGCATGATCTCCGAATAATAGGCCCCCTCGAACATGACGAAGGCAATGAGCACCGAATAGAGCGCGCCGACCGAGCGCCCCACCAGAAGAGGAACCAGGAAGTAGAACCAGAAGATCACCAGGATCAGCGGAACCGCTCGGAAGCCGTTCACATAGAGCGCGGCCAGCGGCGCGAGCACCGGCACACGGGTCAGCCGCACCAGCGCAATGACAAGCCCGAGGGCGATGCCGCCCCCCATGGCGATGGCGGTGAGCAAGATGCTCAGGCCCAGGCCTTGAAGCAAGAAAGGCAGGGAGTTGGTGATGGGCGCAAGATCAAAAGCGGACATGGAGACCCCCTGACGTGGTGCCGGGCAGCGCGACGCCCCGCTCAATGGCCCGCATGATCACGGTGACCGTCATGGCGATGGCCAGATAGAGGATGGTCGCTGCCGTGAAGGCCTCGAAACCCTGATAGGTGATGCTTTGGATCTGCTGCGTCTGGGTGGTCAGCTCATAGACGCCAATGGTCAGGGCCACCGACGAGTTCTTGAAGATGGTCAGGATTTCCGAGGTCAAAGGGGGAATGATGATGCGCAGCGCCTGCGGCAGCAGCACCAGCCGATAGGCCTGGAGCTGCGACAGCCCCGCCGCCTTCGCCGCCATGCGCTGGCCACGCGGCACCGCATCGATGCCCGCACTCACCTGGACGGCGATGCGTGAACTGGTGAAGAGCCCAAGGGCGATGATGGCGGTGACGATTTCCGGATAGGGAAGATCGCGCTTGAGCCAGCGGCCGGCGCCCTCCGGCAGCAGTTCCGGCACCACGAAGAACCACAGGAACATCTGAAGCAGCAGGGGGATGTTTCGGAAGAGGCTGATATAGGCGCCCGTCGCGGCACGCAGCACGGCACGCTCCGAGCTGCGCAGGATGCCGACCGCCGTCCCCACCGAGAGCGCAATGGCCAGCGCGCCCAGCGAGATGGCGAGCGTGAGGGCAAGGCCCCAGCCGAGCCATTGCAGATAGGGGTCCTGCACGAGGACGCCCCAGTTCCAGGAATAGGTCATCGCGGCATTCTTCTGTGAGGGCGCAAGACGTTGGCGGAACGCGCTATTCCGGGATGGCGATGACATTGAAAATGGTCTCGAGATCCGGCGAGAGCGGAACCCCCATGGGCGAGAACCATTTGGCGTAGAGCGCCTGGAGCCGGCCGTCGCGGGCCATGCGCGAGAGGGTGGCATTCACCAGGGACAGGAAGACGGTGCTGTTCTTCTGCACCAGGAATCCATAGTAATCATAAGATAAGGGTGCCCCCACCACCTTGTAGTCGGAAGGATTGGGCGCCTTGCCGCGCAGGCCGAAGAGCAGGATGTCGTCGGTGGCGAAGGCGTCCACGCGATCGGTGGAGAGGGCGAGGAAGCCTTCCGCATTGTCCTTCACCGGCACGATGCGGACGTTGAGCTTGTCCTTCTCGATGAGCGACCGGATCAGGCGCTCCGGCACGGAATTGATGGGCAAGGCGATGACCTTGCCGGCCAGGTCCTTCAACTCGCCGATGCCCGACTTGTCCTTCACCAGAAGGCGGGTGTGCGAGATGAAGAAGGGATAGGAAAAGTCCACCTGGCTTTGCCGGGCAATGGTATTGACCGCCGACTCGCAGGAAATGTCCACGGTGCCATTGGCCGCCAGCGGAATGCGGTTCTGCAAATTGACCGGCACCATCTTCACCTGAAGATCGGGCAGGTTGAGCGCCGTCTTCACCGTATTGGCCACTTCCAGGCAGATGTCGGTGGAATAGCCCTGCGGCTTGCCCTGCGCATCCACGAAGGAGAAGGGAATGGAGGCGTCGCGATAGCCGATGGAGATGGCGCCCTTGGCGCGGATACGGTCGAGCACTGCATCGCTGGACTGCGCCTGCGCGACGGGGGCGAGGGCGAGCGTGGCGATGACCGCGCCCATGGCGGCCGACAAAGCGTGTTTCATGATGTCCCCTCTGGTTTTTGTGTGGACGTTCAGCCGATGGCTTCGAGCATTTCCGCAAGGCTTGAGACGGTGAGGTCCGGCCGCGCCTCGGCCGCCCCCTCGCCGGAAAGGCCGAGCAGGCGGTCGGGCCGGTTGATCCAGACGCAGGTGAGGCCGAGGCGGTTTGCGGGCGTGATGTCCGCGCGCAGGCTCTGGCCCACATGGAGGATGCGCGCGGGTGGGATGCCCTGCGCGGAGAGGTCGGCGAGCGCGGTCTCGAAATGATCCGGGCTCGGCTTGTAGGCGCCCACGCGCTCGGCGGTGACCACGATGTCGAAGGCGATATTCATCTTGGCGCAGGAGGAGGCGAGGGACGAATTATCGATATTGGAGAGGGCGCCGATCTTCGCGCGCGCCTGCAGCGCCTTCAGGCCCGCCGGGACGTCGGAATAAGCCGGCCAGTGATGGGGCGTGGCAGCGAAGGCCTCACGCAGGTCCGCGTCGACAGGCAGTTTCAGCTCAAGCGCGATGCGGTCGAAGCAGCGGCGCAGAACGTCGGGATAGAGATGGGCAGGCCGCTCTTTCTGGATTTCCGCCCGGGCGCGATCAAACGCCATGATGAGCTCCTCATCGCTGGCGACGACACCGGACTGCCCGGCCCAGCGGCCGAGAAACGCAGCGATGGAGGGCTCCCAATCAATAAGGGTGCCATAGACGTCGAAGGTCACGGCATCAAAGTCGGCGAGGCGGATCATGGAGAGAGGCTGTCCGTCTAAATTAGCGATAATCGCTAATTACGACACGGACCAATGCCCGTCAAGCGCACAGGATGATAGAGCGCTGCAGAGGCGTGGAACCGGGTTACGAGACTTTCGCCGCGATCGATCCGGCGCTATCAGTCACCTATGCACAAGCCGCGCGCCCCGCGGGCGGACGCGCGCAACTATCGCTTGAAAGAAGGCGTGATGGTCGATCTCGACGAGACAGAAAGAAGTCACGAGCCGCCGGCGCTCAACCGTACGGCCTCCGCCATCGTGTGCGATGAACTGCGCAATGCGATCATGCACAATCGGCTCCAGGGCGGAGAACGGCTCCGGCAGGACGCCCTGGCCACGCAGTATGGCGTCAGCCAAATGATCGTGCGCGAAGCGTTCCGCCAACTCACCGCCGAAGGCTTCCTGAAGGCGGAGCCGCGACGCGGGGTCAGCGTGGCCAAGCTGAGCGCCGACGAAGCCTGGGAAATCACCCAATTGCGCGCCCTCCTGGAATGCCAGGCGCTGCGATGGTCGATCCCGAACATGGTCCGCTCGGACTTTCAGCAGTGCGGACGCACTTTGGACAAGCTCGACGCGGCCGACACCGTCGACGCCAGGATCCTCCTGAATGCCCGGTTTCATGAGCTTCTCTACGCGCCCGCCCGCAAGGAGCGCACCCTCGAGCTCATCAGCAATTTGAGACTGAATTTCGAGAGATACCTGCGCTTCACGTGGGAGGAGACCCATCACTCCGAGCAGTCACAAATCGAGCATCGCGAAATATTGCAGCGCTGCGAGATGAGAGACATTGAACGCGCCTGTGACGCGCTGCGCATCCACATCCTTGCCACGGGCGATCTGCTTGTCGAAAGCCTTGGAAAATGAGGCATGTGCAAGAACAAACAATTACTAAACTCACGGTCGAGCCATCACAGAACCCGCCCCCATACACTGGCGGCTGACGCAAATTTAGAAAGCAAGCGGGGCCCCTTTACCTATCAGGCTCAGCTCAGCAGGCCTCGAAACGGCCTTGATGCCCCGCCGAACCAGAAGCGGCGCATGGAGAGCTCCCTATCGCCTTCGTGGCCACGATCCCAGCCGTTTCCAGGAGCATCCGGGCGCGCATGTCGATCAGCTCAACGGTGCAGAGGGCGGGGCGAGGCATCGGGAGCCATTTATTTGAACGCGTTCCATAGGCGCGTTCGACAAACGTGCGCCGGGATCGCGTCCAGCGCCCGCGCCGTCGCGCTTCAATAAAAGCGCCTTACCTAAGGTAATCACGCCAAGGTTGAACTGGCGCACCGGGAGTGATTACTTTAAACGATTGAAGCGCGGACGCTCAAAAGAGACGTCCCGACAATGATGCCAAAAAATCAGGCACCCCTAGGGAGTGAAACATGCGACTGAAGTGGATCCTCACGGCGGCCGCCGTGAGCTTTGCTATGGCCGGCGCCGCGATTGCGGCCGACCCCATCAAGATCGGTCTCTCCGGCCCCTTTACCGGCGGCTCCTCGTCCATGGGCGTCTCCATGCGCGACGGCGTGAAGCTGGCGGTGGCGGAGATCAACAAGAATGGCGGCGTTCTCGGCCGCCCCCTCGTGCTCGTGGAGCGGGACGACGAGGCCAAGAACGAGGTCAGCGTCCAGATCGCCCAGGAGCTGATCAACAAGGAAGAGGTGATCGCCACCCTCGGCTTCATCAATACCGGCGTCGCGCTCGCCTCGCAGCGCTTCTATCAGGAAGCCGAGATTCCGGTCATCAACAACGTCGCCACCGGCACCGCCATCACCCAGCAGTTCCTGCCGCCGAAGGACAAGGCGAACTACATCTTCCGCACCTCTGCCAATGACACCATCCAGAGCGCCATGATCGCCGAGGAAGCGGTGAAGCGGCAGGGCTTCAAGAAGCCGGCCATCCTCGCCGACAGCACCAATTACGGCCAGCTCGGTCGCCAGGACCTGGAAAAGGCGCTGGCCACCATGGGCATCAAGCCGGTGGCCACCGAGAAGTTCAACATCGGCGACACCGACATGACCGCGCAGCTGCTGCGCGCCAAGGAAGCCGGCGCCGACGTGATCCTGACCTATGCCATCGGCCCGGAACTGGCGCAGATCGCCAACGGCATGGCCAAGCTCGGCTGGAAGGTGCCCATGATCGGGTCCTGGACCCTGTCCATGGCCAGCTTCATCGACACGGCCGGCGCCAATGGCGAGGGCGCGATGATGCCCCAGACCTTCATCCAGCTGGGTGATACCCCGAAGCGGAAGGCCTTCATCGACGCCTATCAGGCCGCCTACAAGGTGGACCGCATCCCCTCCCCGGTCTCCGCCGCGCAGGGCTATGACTCGGTCTATCTGCTGGCCGCCGCCATCACCCAGGCCGGCTCCACCGACGGCAAGAAGGTGCGCGAGGCACTGGAAAACCTGAAGACCAAGGTGGAAGGCGTCGTCACCATCTATGACAAGCCCTTCAGCGCCACCGACCATGAGGCCATCACGTCCAACATCCCGGTGTTCGGCGTGGTGAAGGGGGGCCGCGTGGTGGCCGCCCATCCCGAAGACATTGCCGGCGACAAGGCGGTGCGGGTGAAGCCCGCCACCAACTGAGCCTGCGGGCGGGCCATCGCGGCCCGCCTTGCATGCGCCAAGGGTGCCCGGGCCTGTCCCGGGCACAGACGCCTTAGCTCCACCCGACGCAGTTCGGGGATGGGCCGGGCCACGCCCGGCCACCACTTCTTCGGAACGCGACCCTTTCAGAACGCGACCTTTCCCTCCCGCGCCGCGCGCGGGCCCGCTCCTCGCCTTCGGGACCGGCCATGAACATCCTGTTGCAGCTCGTCGTCAGCGGCATCGCCGTCGGCATGATCTATGGCGTCATCGCCTTCAGCTACCAGCTCACCTTCGTCACCTCCAAGACGCTGAATTTCGGCCAGGGCGAGGCGCTGATGCTGGGGGCCCTGGTGGGGCTCACCACCATCAATTTCCTCATCGGTCAGGCGCTGGGCAACTGGCTCGCCTATCTGCTCATGCTACCGGTGGTGTTCGTCTTCGGCATGGCCCAAGGCACGGTGGTGGAGTGGCTGGGCGTGCGACGCGCCGTGGAGGCGAAGTCCGAGGCGGGCTGGATCATGGCCACCATCGCGCTCGGCATCATCTTCCGCAATTTGGCCGAGAACATCTGGGGCCGCGACGCGCTGCGCTTTCCCTCCCCCCTGCCCGAGGCGGCGCTGAACATCGGCCCCATCCGCGTACAGCCCATGGAGATCGCCATCGTGCTCGGCGCGCTGGCCATGATGCTGGCGGTGGAGGTGTTCAACCGCCGCACCATCTACGGCAAGGCCGTGGTCGCCACCGCCAATGACAAGGACGCGGCCGACCTGATGGGCATCAATACGCGCCGCGTCATCACCTTCTCCTACGCGCTCTCCTCCACCACCGCGGCGCTGGCCGGCGTGCTCATCGCCCCGGTGACGCTCACCGGGGCCACCATGGGCGCGGCGCTGGGGCTGAAGGCCTTTGCGGTGGCCATCATTGGCGGCCTGTCCAGCGGCATGGGCGTGATCGTGGGCGGTCTTATCCTCGGTATCACCGAGACGCTGACCGGCTACTACATTTCCACCGGCTACAAGGACGTGCCCGGCCTCGTCCTCCTGCTCCTCGTCCTGTCCCTGAAGCCGTCCGGCCTGTTCGGCCGCGCTGCCATCAAGAAGGTCTGAGCCGATGCCGCTGAAACTTGCCGGCGCCGTTCTCGGCCTTGCTGTCCTGCTCGTCCTGCCCTTCGCGGTGACAAGCCCCTATTACCTGCACCTGATGGTGACCATCGCCATCTATGCCATCCTGCTGCTCGGCCTCGACGTGGTGTTTGGCTATACGGGCGAAGTCTCCATCGGCCATGCGGCGCTGTTCGGCATCGGCGCCTATACGGCCGGCGTGCTGTCCATGCATTTCGGGATCGGCTTCTGGCCGGCCTTGCCGCTGGGCGTCATCATGGCTGCCCTGTTCGGCGTCATCCTGGCCTTCCCGGCGCTGCGCGTGAACGGGCCTTACCTCGCCATGGTGACGCTCGCCTTTGGCACCATTGTGCAAATCCTCATCAATGAGATGAGCGATCTCACCAACGGGCCGCTGGGCATCAAGCTGTCGACGCCGCTCTTCCTGGACCTGCGGGACTGGGGCAGCACCATTCCGCTGTTCGACATGTCGCTGAAGCGCATGAAGGAAGTGGAATATTACTACATCTGCGCCATCGCCTTGGTGCTGGCACTGGTGGTCATCAACCGCATCCTCGCCTCGCACCTCGGGCGCGCCTTCGAGGCGCTGCGCGACAGCCCCATCGCCTCGGACTGCATGGGGGTGAGCGTCTACAAGCACAAGGTGCTGGCCTTCGTGGTGAGCGCGGGCTTTGCGGGGCTTGCCGGGGTGCTCTTTGCCTATTCGGAGCAATATATCGCGCCGAACAATTTCGGTTTCGAGCTCTCCGTCCAGTTCCTGCTGGCGGTGACGGTGGGCGGGCGCAAGTCGCGCCTGGGGCCGATCCTCGGCGCGGTCATCATCGTCTTCCTGCCCAACCTGCTGGCGGACATCAACCTGTTCCGCCAGATCGCGGGGCTCGTGGCGGTGATCGCCGTGATTGCCGGAATCCGCGCCTTCTTCGCCGAGCCGGACCGGCGGCTGAAGAATGCCATCCCCGTGGCGCTATGCATCGGCTTCTTCATCTTCTCGCTGATGCTGGAGAAGATCACCGACTACAAGCTCACCGTCTTCGGTATGATGATCCTGTTCGTGGTCTATTATTTGCCCGAAGGCATTGTGGGCTTCCTCAAGCGCACGGCCATCAAGCTCTGGCCGCGGTTGTTCCATGCCCATGCGGTGATCGACGCCACCGCCGCCAAGACGGCGGTCACCACCGCCGGCGCGTCCGGACCCGGCGTGCTCCTGGAGACGGACGGGGTGGTCATGCAGTTCGGGGGCCTTCGGGCGCTGGACCGGGTGTCCATCGCCGTGAAGCCGGGCACCATCCACGGCCTCATCGGTCCGAACGGCTCGGGCAAGAGCACCATGATGAACGTGCTCACCGGCATCTATGTGCCCACCGGCGGCGCCATCCGCTTCAAGGGACAGGACATTGCCGGCCGCAAGTCGGCGGCCATCGCCACCGACGGCATCGCCCGCACCTTCCAGAACGTGCAGCTCTTCGGCGAGCTGACGCTGATCGAGAACGTGCTGGTGGGCCTCCACCACACCTATCGGGCGACCTTCCTGGAGGTGGCCCTTGGCCTGCCCCGCATCCGCCGGGAAGAGCGGGCGGCGCGCGAGCGGGCCATGGGGCTGCTCGCCTTCGTGGGCCTTCAGGACCTCGCCAATGAGGAGGCGCGCAACCTGCCCTATGGCAAGCAGCGCCTGCTGGAAATCGCCCGCGCGCTGGCGCTGGACCCGCAGCTCCTGCTGCTGGACGAGCCCGCCGCCGGCCTCACCGCGCCCGACATCCGCGTGCTCATGGAGATCATCCGCAAGGTGCGCGACGCAGGCATCACCATCGTGCTCATCGAGCATCACATGGATGTGGTCATGGGGGTCTGCGACATGGTGAGCGTGCTGGACTTCGGCCAGAAGATTGCCGAAGGCCGGCCGGCCGAGGTGCAGGCCGACGAACGGGTCATCGAGGCCTATCTGGGCGGCGCCGCCCTGGCCGCGGAATGAGGGGGTGGCCATGCTCGAAGTGAAGGATCTCGTGGCCGGCTACGGCAAGGTGCAGGTGCTCCACGGCCTCAGCCTCAAGGTGGAAGAGGGCCAGCTCGTCACCCTCATCGGCTCCAACGGCGCCGGCAAGACGACGACGCTGCGCGCGCTCTCCGGCATGATCGCGCCCCAGTCGGGCTCCATCCGCCTCGGTGGGGAGGAGATTGGCGGCCTGCCCTCCTATGGCATCACCCGCAAGGGCATGGCCCATTCGCCGGAAGGCCGCCGCGTGTTCCCGACGCTGTCGGTCACGGACAATCTGCTGCTGGGCGCCTTCCCGCGCCTCACGGGGTCGCGGCCCAGGGGCGACGTGGACAATGACCTCTCGCGCATGTTCGCCCTCTTTCCGCGCCTCCAGGAGCGGCGCGACCAGCTGGCGGGCACGCTCTCGGGCGGCGAGCAGCAGATGCTGGCCATGGCGCGGGCGCTGATGCTCAATCCCCGCGTGCTGCTGCTGGACGAGCCCTCCATGGGCCTCGCCCCGCGCCTGGTGGCGGAGGTGTTTGCCACCATCACGCGGCTGAAGGAGCAGAAGATCACCATGCTGCTGGTGGAGCAGTTCGCCGCCGCCGCGCTGGAGGTAGCCGATTTCGGCTATGTGCTGGAAAATGGCCGCCTCTCCGCCTCCGGCCCGGCGGCCCAGTTGCGCGACGATCCGGCGGTCCGCGCCGCCTATCTCGGCCACGCCCATTGACCGCCAACGGGAGGCCGCGCCCCCCATGGGGACACACGCCAACAACGGTAACAAGGTAATATAAACTGTTTCACAGGACCCGCCCGGCATCAGAGCACCCGGCCCGGTCTGCTTCCGCACCCTCGGAACATGGCCGAGGGCATGCGAAGGAGGTCGACAAAACACCGCGACCGGGGCACATGCATACAACGCAGCGGGCAGCGTCTTTTTGAGAAGGTCATCAGAGGCTTGAGCACCACATTGTCCCCCCGGCAGGACCTGTCGGACGCCTTGCGCCTGGAGCGCGGCAACGTCCTGCGGCTCTCCATCGCCCAAGCTCTCGCGGGCATGAACGCCACCGTCGTCTTCGCCACCGGCGCGATTGTCGGGCACATGCTGGCCCCCAGCGCCGCGCTTGCGACTTTGCCCATTTCCATCTTTGTCGTGGGCATGGCCTTCTGCACCTTGCCTGCGGGCGCCATCGCGCAACGCCATGGTCGCCGGCTGGTGTTCATGCTGGGGACGGCCTGCGGGGTCATTGCCGGGCTGATTGCGTCCCTCGCCGTCGTGAAGGCATCCTTCTGGCTGTTCTGCCTGTCGACCTTCTTTGCTGGCGTCTATGGCGCAGTCGTGCTGAGCTTCCGTTTCGCCGCCACCGACTGCGCGGCCCCCGAGCGACGGCCCCGTGCCCTGTCGGCGGTGATGGCGGGCGGGGTGTTCGCCGGCATATTGGGGCCGCAGCTCGTCACCTATACGATGAACCTGTCGCCGCCTTATCTGTTCGCGGCCACCTATATCGGACAGGCTGTGGCCGCGGCGCTGTCCGCCCTCGTGCTGATCGGGGTCAAGTTGCCCTTGCCCAGTGCCGCGGACCGCACGGGCGGGCGCCCTCTGGGCGTCATCATCCAGCAGCCGCGCTTCATCCTGGCGGTCACCTGCGGCGTGGTCTCCTACCTCCTGATGAATTTCCTCATGACCGCCGCACCGCTCGCCATGCGGCTGTGCGGCCACTCGCAGGAGGCCGCCAATCTCGGCCTGCAATGGCATGTCATCGCCATGTATGGGCCGAGCTTCTGGACCGGCCGTCTGATCAGCCGCTTCGGCGCCTCCCGCGTGGTGGCGACCGGGCTCGGCCTCATCGGCCTTGCCGCTGTGGCTGGACTGTTCGGCATTGAGGTCGGGCACTTCTGGGCGATGCTGATCCTGCTCGGCGTCGGCTGGAATTTCGGCTTCGTGGGCGCCTCCGCCATGGTGCTGGACTGCCACCTGCCGGAAGAGAAGGCCCGCGTTCAATCCTTCAATGATTTCGCCGTGTTTGGCACCATGGCGGTGGGCTCCTTCCTGTCGGGAGGCTTGCTCTCCGCGTTCGGCTGGAACGCGCTTCTGGCGCTGGCCCTGGTGCCGCTGGTCCTGGCCATGATTGCCCTGGCCGCCAGCCAGCGCCGTCTGGCGGCGCGCGGATAGGGGCAGGGTCGATCAGGCCGTCTTGGGCGCGAAGAAGGCAGCGATGGCGGCCTGCATCTGCGGCCGGCGTCCCAACTCCCCCTGAAGATCGCGCTCCAGGTCGAGCTGGGCGTCCAGCAGTCCGTCGCAAGCCGCGTGCACCAGGCGCTTGATGGCGGAGGCGGCGGCCGGATCGAGCGCCGCGAGGCGCTCGGCGAGGATGCGGGTCTCCTCACCCAGGGCGGCGTCCGTGAACACCCGCCAGACGAGCCCGAAGGCGAGGGCCTCGCGCGCCGGGATGCGATCGCCCAGCAGCATCATGCCGGCGGCGCGGCCACGGCCGGCAAGGGCGGTGAGGAAGGCGGTGTTGCCCGCATCCGGCACCAAAGCAAGGCCGGCGAAGGGCTGGTAGAAATAGGCGCTCTCCCCGGCCACCACGATGTCGGCCGCCAGCGCGATGCCCACCGCCGCCCCGGCGCAGGGGCCGTTCACCATGGCCACGATGGGCAGGCGGGAGCGGCGCATCTGGCGTACCAGCGGATTGAAATGGGTCTCCAACACGTCGTCGAGGGCGGGAACGGCTGTGGGATCGATGGAGCTGAGATCATATCCCGCGCCGAAGGCCCTCCCTGCGCCCGTCAGCACCACGCAGCGCACTCCTTCGTCCGCCTCGGCGCGGGCGAGCGCGGCGCGCAAGGCATCAGCGGTGCCGTTGCGATAGGCGTTGAGGCGGGCCGGCCGGTTGATGGTCAGGCGCACCACGCGGCCTGCCTGCTCATAGAGCACGTCTGCGCTATCGGTCATTTTGCCCTCCCTGTCCTGAACCGGCGAGCCGCCAGGCCACGTGCGGCAGGCGATCGACGCCAAAAAAGCCCTCGCCGTCCACGACGAAGAAGGGCGAGCCGATGACGCCGAGCGCCACCGCCTCATCCACCGCCGCGACAAGCTGCTGCTTGCAGGCCGCAGCCTGAAGCGCCGCGCGCGCCTCCTCGGGTCCCCAGCCAAAGGCGGCGGCGCACGCCAGCAGGACGGCCTCCTCGGTCAAAGGCCGGTTTTCGGCAAGATGGGCGCGCAGAAGGGTGCGCGCCAAGGCGGGTGCGATGTGGGGCCGGTCCTGTGTCATGGCATAAAAGAGCCGCGCGGCCAGATGCGTGGAGACCCCGAGCACGTCTGGCAAGCGGAAGGGCACGCCGTAAAAGGCCGCCGAGCGTTCCATGTCGGCGATGAGATAGGCGCGCTTGGCCGGTGCCTCCAGCGGCACGGGAATGCCCTGCGCCTTGAAGACGGCCCACAGCAGAACGGGACGCCACACAATCTCCCGCTGATGCATCCGCGCCAGGTGCTCAAGACGATCGAGCGCGAACCAGGCATAAGGCGAGGAAAAGTCGAAATAGAAGCGGATGGGATCGGCCATGGTCAGAAGCGGAACACGCCATAGCCGGGATCGCCGAGCGGCGCGTTCAGTGAGGCCGAGAGGGCGATGCCGAGCGCATTGCGGGTGTCGAGCGGATCAATGATGCCATCGTCCCAGAGTTCGGACGTGGAATAATAAGCGGACAGCTGGTCCTGATAGGCCGCGCGCGTCTCCTCCCACACCCGCTCCAGCACCGCGTTATCCACCGCCCCTCCCTCCCGGCGCATCTGGTTGGCCTTCACCTCGGCCAGCGTATTGGCCGCCTGGTCGCCGCCCATGACGCCGATCTGGTGGTTGGGCCAGGTGAGCAGGAGGCGGCTGTCGAAGGCGCGCCCGCACATGCCGTAATTGCCGGCGCCGAACGAGCCGTTGCACATGACGGTGAATTTGGGCACCCGCGAGCAGCTCTGCGCCATGATCATCTTGGCGCCATCCTTGGTGATGCCGCGCCGCTCATAGTCCCGGCCGATCATGTAGCCGGTGATGTTCTGGAGGAAGACGAGGGGCGTGTTGTTCTGATTGCACAATTCGATGAAGTGCCCGCCCTTCAGGGACGAATCGTTGAACAGAACGCCGTTGTTGGCCAGGATCCCGACCTTGAAGCCCCAGATATTGGCAAAGCCGCAGACAAGGGTGGTGCCATAGGCAGGCTGATATTCGTGAAACCGGCTGCCATCGACCATGCGCGCGATGATCTCGCGCATGTCGAACTGCTTCTTGATGTCATCGGGAATGATGCCGTAGATCTCGGCGGGATCATAAAGCGGCGGCTCGGGTGCTTCCCGCTGGCAGTTCCATTTGGCCGGGCGATCCCACTGCGCCACGATCTCGCGGCCGATATGGATGGCCTCCTCCTCGCTTGAGGCGGGATAGTCGCAGGTGCCGCTCACCGAAGTGTGCATGTCGGCCCCGCCCAGATCCTCCACCGTCACCTCCTCGCCGGTGGCGGCGCGCACCAAAGGGGGGCCGCCGAGGAAGACGGCGCCGGTGCCGCGCACGATCACGCTATAATCGGACAGAGCGGGAATATAGGCGCCGCCCGCCGTGCAATGGCCGAAGACGAGGGCCAGTTGCTTCACGCCGAGGCGCGACAGGTGCGACTGGTTGCGGAAGATGCGCCCGGCCATGTACTTGTCGGGAAACACTTGCGACTGCAATTGCAGGAAGCCGCCGGCGGAATCGCACAGATGCACCACCGGCAGGCGGTTTTCCAGGGCGATGTCCAGCGCGCGCACGATCTTCTTGGCGGTCAGAGGGTACCAGGCGCCGCCCTTCACGGTGGAATCGTCCGCCCGGATCATCACCTCCCGGCCGGAGACGACGCCAATGCCGGTGATGGAACTGGCAGAGGGGGAATCTCCCTCATAGGCCATGTTGGCGGCGAGCGAAGAGAGTTCCAGGAAGGGCGTGCCGGGGTCGAGGAGCTTCTCGATGCGTTCGCGCGGGCGCATCTTGCCCTGGCGGGCGAGGCGCTCCAGATCACGCGCCGGGCGCACATGGCGCGCGGCCTCCTGGCGCTCGCGGAAACGGGCCACCAGGTCCTTGTTGTGCGCCGCGTTGCGCCGGAAATCGGCGCTGCCGGTATCGATCATCGAGCGGATGACGCGCATGGCCTATTGCCCTCCCTCGACGGGGGCGAGGCGCGCCACCACCTCGTCCTTCTCGAACATGTCGCCCTCGCTTTTCAGCACCGCCACCAGCACGCCGTCGCGGGGCGCCACCAGGGTGGTCTGCAGCTTCATGCTCTCGATGGTGAGCACGGCCTGCCCGCGCGTGACGGCATCGCCCGCCGCCTTGTGGACCTCGACCACCGCACCGGGCATGGGCGCCAGCACCTCGTCCCGGCCGCCGCCGGTGCCGTCCGAACCCTCGAAGGGGTCGACCACCTCCACCGCGTGGGTGCGTCCGTCAATGCGCAGCAGCGCCGTGCCCGTGCCGCCGATGCGGCCATAGGAAACAAGCGCGCCATCGAGGATCAGCGTGCCGAACCCGTCTTCCGCCTGTCCAAGGTCGGAGAGGGTGTGGAGGCGGCCATCAATGCGCACCGTCAGATGCGGGCGGCGCGCGACGATCTCCACCTCGTGGACGTCCTCGCCGAGCTTCAGCTTCAGGGCCATGGGCTCAGTTCCTCCAGGCGCCGATGCTGGCCTGCGGCTCGGGCACGTCGCTCACCAAGGTGCGGAAGGCGCGCTGGCCGAGGGCGGCGACCATGAGCGCGCGGTCCCGCGCGGCCACGTCCAACGGCGGCGCGACAAGGCTTTCGGCATGTTCGGAGACGAAGGCGGTGTGCAGGTCCCCGGCCCGGAAGGCGGGATGGTCGAGCAGGCGGGTGAGATAATCCACATTGGTCTCGACGCCCAGAATGGCCAGCTCCTTGAGCGCCGCGATGGCGCGGTCGATGGCGGCGGCCCGGTCGGGGCCCGACACCACAAGCTTCGCCAGCATGGGATCGAAATCCGCCGTCACCTTCTGGCCTTGGCGCAAGGCATTCTCGAAGCGGATGGCGGGGCCGTCCGGCACGCGCAGAAGACGCACCGCACCGGTGGCGGGCAGGAAGCCGCGCTCGGGCGCCTCGGCGCAGATGCGGCATTCGATGGCATGGCCGTGGACGCGGATCTCCGGCTGCGTCGCCGGCAGGCCGCGCCCGGCGGCGATGTCCACTTGCGCGCGCACCAGGTCGAGCCCCGTAATCATCTCGGTGACGGGATGCTCCACCTGGAGGCGAGTGTTCATCTCCAGGAAGAAGAAGCGCCCGTCGGTGCCCAGAATGAATTCCACTGTCCCGGCATTCTTGTAGCGGGCGGCAGCGGCAAGGCGCACCGCGGCGCCGCAAATCTCTTCCCGCAGAGCTTCGGGCAAGGGGGCGGCGGGGGCCTCCTCGATGATCTTCTGGAAGCGCCGCTGCACCGAGCATTCCCGCTCGAACAGATGGATGGCGCCGCCTGCTCCATCGCCCAGAACCTGCACCTCGATATGGCGCGGGCGCTCCACATAGAGTTCCGCATAGACGCGCCCGTCGCCGAAATAGCGCTGCGCCTCGCTTGAGGCGATGCGGGCCGCCTCGCGCAGGGTGGATGGCTCGCGCACGATGCTCATGCCCTTGCCGCCCCCGCCCGCCGCCGCCTTGATGAGCAAGGGAAAGCCGATGGCCTCGGCCGCGGCGGCGAAGGCGTCGAGATCGCCCGTGGGCATGACGGAGGGCGCCACCGGAACGCCGTGCGCTTCCGCGAACTGCCGGGCGGAAATCTTGTCACCCATGAGGGCGATGGTGTCCGCATCCGGGCCTATGAAGGTGAGCCCGGCTTCCGCCACCTGGCGGGCGAAGGCCGCGTTTTCCGAAAGAAAGCCATAGCCGGGATGGATGGCATCGGCCCCGCTCGCGCGCGCCGCGGCGACGATTTGCGGCCCGTCCAGATGAGCCGCCACGGCGCTGTCACCGATGAGTTCCACCGTCCCGTCGGCACCGGTGACGTGCGGGCCCTCCGCATCCACCCGGTGGAACACCGCGACGCTGGCGATACCCATCGCCCGCAAGGTGCGCTGGATGCGCACCGCGATCTCGCCGCGATTGGCGATGAGGACGCGCCGGATGGGCGCCGCTGCAGGCGCCTGCAAGGGAAGCGCGTCGCGCAACACGGCGGGCTGGCTCATGCGGCATCTCCCGGAACGGTCGTCTCGCCCCAGTGGGCCAGGGGGCCGCCCGGATGGGTCCAGGCGGCGGGCACGGGGACGGGCATGTCGAGAAGGATCTGCGCCAGGGCCTTGCCTTGCGGGTCATAGCGCAAAGAGGCGATGCCCCCGCCGCCGAGCCCTTCATGCAGCAGGATGTTGAAGCCGTTGAGGCCCGGCCATTCAAAGATCTCCACCGGCCCGTGCGCCACATGGGCGAGATGGGCCGCCACCTGCTCCGCCGACAAAGCGTGGCGCAAGATCGGCACGAATTCCGGCCGGCGGGCGAGAAGGCCGATATTGGCGATGTCGCCCTTGTCGCCGGAGCGGCCATGGGCCAGCGCGATCATGGGCACGGGGACGAGGGGGCCGGCGGGCCGTGGCGCCTCGAGGCTTTCGGGTGTGTCCGGGAGAGGCGCCAGGGGAGGCTCCAGGGCAAGCGGCGCGGCAACCGGAATGTCCTGCCTTTGCCCGTCCATCTCGACGGCCACCGGTACGTCCCCCTTGTCCACCAGAAAGGAGAAGAGGCGCACCACAGGTTGCGGCTCGGGGCGCCCGCCGGCAAAGCCGGTAATGCCCTGCGCCATGGCGGTGGCGGCGGGATAGATTTCTCGGGCGAAAATCTCCAGCGCCTCGCGCCGGGGATGGCGCACCGCCACCTTCAGCACCACTTCGCGGGCAGCGACGGCGCGGCTGTGGGCGCCGTAATTCCATTCCCCGCCCAGCACCTCGACGGAGGTCTCGGTGAAGCCCTCATGCCCGGCGGCGCGCATCAGCCGCTCGGCACGGGCGAGGATGGCATGGCCCACGGCCTGCGCCTTCGCCACCGCCTCGCGGCCGGCGATCATCATGGTGCCGGTGGCGCGGAAGCCGTCCGCATGGGTGGCGCTCACCTTGTAGGTGGCGGTCGCCGGGCGGCCTTTGGCGCCGCTCACCCGCACCCGGTCGGGACCGGCCTGCTCCAGGCGCACCTGCGACCAGTCGCAGGTCACATCGGGCAGGAGATAGGCGCGGGGATCGCCCACCTCATAGACCACCTGCTCGGCCACCGTGCGCACATCCACGAGGCCGCCGGTGCCCGCCGGCTTGGTGATCTCGAACGTCCCGTCCGCATGGCATTCCGCGATGGGAAAGCCCATGCGGTCCCAGCCCTGGACGTCCCGCCAATCGGTGAAGACGCCACCTGTAACCTGCGCCCCGCATTCCAGCAGATGACCCGCAAGGCTACCGGCGGAGAGGCGGTCGTGATCCTGCACGCCCCAGCCGAAGGCATGCATCAGCGGGCCGAGCACGAGCGCGGAATCCACGCAGCGCCCGGTGAGCACGATGTCCGCGCCCGCATCGAGCGCGCGGGCGATGGGCAAGGCGCCCAGATAGGCGTTGACGCTGAGGCACGCCTCGGGGAAGGGCCGGCGGGAGAACATTTCCACCACCCCCGCGGCCCGCAGCGCGTCGGCGCGCGGCAGGAGGTCGTCGCCCTTCACCACCGCCACCTTCAGCGCCACGCCCTCCTCCGCGCACACCTTCAGCAAGGCGGCCCGGCAGACCTCAAGGTTCACGCCGCCCGCATTGGTGACCACGCGGATGGACTTGTCGTGGATCTCCCGCGCCAGCGGGCGCATGACGGTGGTGACGAAGTCGGTGGCATAGCCGAGCTCGGGCTTGCGCGCCTTCATGCGGGCGAGGATCGACATGGTGATCTCGGCCAGATAGTCGAGCACGAGATAGTCGATGCCGCCGGCGCGTACCAGCTGGAGGGGGCCCTCCGGCGTGTCCCCCCAGAAGCCGGCGCCGCAGCCGATCCTGACGCGGTCTGTCATGGGGCGATCTGTTATGGGGCGCTCCGTCATGGGGCTCACTCCGCGGTCCATTGGGGCGCGCGCTTTTCGACGAAGGCGGCAAAGCCCTCATGGGCGTCCCGCGTGCGGGCCATGTTGGCGAGCATGAATTGCGCGTATTCCAGCGCCGCATCCGTCGACATCTCCCGCACCTTGGCCAGCGCCTGCTTGCCGAGGCGGATGCCGGTGGGCGACTTGTTGATGATGCGATTGACCAGCCAGTCGGTCTTCCCGTCGAGCTCGGCGGCCGGCACGGCGTAATTGACGATGCGGTCGGCGAGGGCGGCGCGCGCCGTGATGGGCTCGCCCGTGAGACACATTTCCATCAGCACGCGGGCGGGCACCGTGCGCAGCAGCGGCGGCAGGATCATCATGGGGAAGAGGCCGACTCGCACCTCGGTGACGCCGAGAAGCGCATCCTCGCGGGCCACAACCAGGTCGCAGCAGCTTGCGAGCCCGAAGCCACCGGCCAGCGCATGGCCGTTCACCCGCGCGATGAGCGGCAGGCGGCAGGCCTCCATGCGGCGGATGAGGCCAGCCACATAATGGCGAGGATCGGCGGCATCGATGGTGAAGGGGGTGCCCTGGGCATTGGGCTGCAGATCGCCGCCGGCGCAGAAGGCCTTGTCGCCGGCGCCCGTCAGCACCACCGCCCGCACGGAACGATCCGCCTCGGCGCCATCAAGGCCGGCGCAGATGCCTGCAGCCACATCCGCATTCAGCGCGTTTCGCCGTTCTTCCCGGCTGATGACCAATGTCAGGACGGCGCCAGCGCGCACGGTCTTCACAACTTGGCTCACGCGTCTCCCCCATTTTCCTTTTTGGGGCTTTGGCGCCCTTGGTTGCGAGTAACTGATTTCAATTCATCAAGCCTGTCAACTGCAATCTGCGAGGGAAGCAAAAGCCACCCGGACAGGGGGCACAGACAGACGCCTTCGCCTATCAAATCGCACTTCTTTAAGGCGCGTCGACGCCCGTTGACGAATGAAGGGCGCTCTGCCACTTTCATGAAAATAGCTCATTAAGAGACAATCACCGCCCATCAAGGCGGGCGGGCGGGACCAACCCGTCACGGGCAGGGAGGAATAAGAATGACGGCGACCGACACCCTGGCGCAGAGCAACGCCCTGCCCGAGCCCACCTTCGATTTGAGCGAGGAGCAGCGTGCCATCCTCGACCAGGCGGACCGCTTCGGCCGTAACGTGCTTTATGGCTATAGCGAGCGCATGGATGCCGACGAATGGTGGCCGGACGACGCTTTCCCCAAGATCGGCGATGCGGGCTTCTTCGGCATCACCATCCCCGAGGCATATGGCGGCGCGGGGCTCGATTTGACGGCGGCGGGGCTGGTGCTCCAGGGCTTCTCCCGCTGGAACCATGCGCTGGCGCTGAGCTGGGTTGCCCACGACAATCTGTGCGCCAATAACATCTATCGGAACGGCAATGACGCCCAGCGGCGCAAATACCTGCCGGACCTGTGCTCGGGCCGCAAGATCGGCTGCCTCGGCCTCACCGAGCCCGGCGCCGGCTCCGACGCGCTCGGCTCCATGCGCACCACCGCCCGGCGCGAAGGCGACACCTATGTGCTGAACGGCAGTAAAATCTACATCACCAACGGGCCGGTGGCGGACATCCTGCTCGTCTATGCCAAGACCGACCGCGCCAAGGGCGCCCACGGCATTTCGGCCTTCATCGTCGAGAAGGACATGCCCGGCTTCAAGGTGGCGCAGAAGCTCACCAAGATGGGCTATCGCGGCAGCCAGACCGCCGAATTGGTGTTCGAGGACTGCCGCGTGCCGGCGGAAAACCGGGTGGGCGAGGAGAATGCCGGGGTCGCCGTGGTGATGAGCGGCCTCGACCTGGAGCGGGCCATGATCTCGCCCATCTGCCTCGGCGTCGCCGAGCGGGCGCTGGAATTGTCCATCGACTACGCCAAGACCCGCCTGCAATTCGGCAAGCCCATCGGCAGCTTCCAGATGGTGCAGTCGATGATCGCGGACATGTATGTGGCGGTGGAGACCATGCGGGCCTTCACCTACAAGACCCTCGCGGCGGCCGCGCCTCTGGAAATTGGCGGCGGCGGGCGCGGCGACATCCACATGCTCACCGCCGCCTCCGTCATGTATGCAGCGGAGGCCTGCCACCAGGTGCTGGACAAGGCGGTGCAGATCCATGGCGGGTCGGGCTATATCTGGGAATCGGAGATCAACCGCCTGTTCCGCTCCACCAAGCTCCTGGAGATCGGCGCCGGCACCACCGAAGTGCGCAAGCTCATCATTGCCGGCGAGTTGCTCAAGGACCTGAAGCGCCATGGCTGACGAGACAAAGCCCGACGCGCCCCCCGCCTTCGGCCTTGACGACGAGGCCCTGGCGCGACATCCCACCGTGTATGCGCCGGATGCCTTTGCGGGGAAGACGGTACTGGTCTCGGGGGGCGCCGGCGGCATTGGGCGGGCCAGCGCCTGGCTGTTCGGGCGCCTCGGCGCGCGGGTCCTTCTGGCGGGGCGGAGCCTTGAAAAGCTCACCGGGGCCGCGCAGGCCATGGCCGCACATGGGCTCGACGTGGGCTTCCATGCGGTGGACATCCGCGAGCCGGACAGCATCGCCGCCCTGTTCGCCGAGATTTCGGGGCACGGGCCCATCGACATCCTCGTCAACAGTGCCGGCGGCCAGTTTCCCCAGGCGGCCATCGACTTTTCGGTGAAGGGCTGGAACACGGTCATCAACACCAACCTCAACGGCACCTGGCACATGATGCAGGCGGCGGCGCGGGCCTGGCGGGCGGCGCAGCGGCCGGGCAGCATCGTCAACATCGTGGTGGTGACCTCCCACGGCTTGCACGGCGTCGCCCACACCATCGCCGCCCGCTCCGGCGTCATCGGGCTGAGCGAGGCGCTGGCGGTGGAATGGGCGCCGCTCGGCATCCGCATCAATTGCATCGCCCCAGGCGTGATCGAGACCCCCGGCTGGCGGGTCTATGACGCCAAGGCGGTGGCCTCCTATCCCAAGTCCAACCCCATGATGCGCAACGGCTCCACCTGGGAGGTGGCCGAAGCCTGCGCCTATCTCGGCGGCCCCTCCGGCGGCTTCGTCACCGGCGAGGTGCTTCATGTGGCCGGCGGCAGCCAGCTCTGGGGCGAGACCTGGACCATCGAGAAGCCCGACTATTTCAAGGTTTAGAGTGGATTGGCATTTTCGAGCCGAAGCCGCGTGTCGATCCCTTGGAACGTCATGCCCGGGCTTGTCCCGGGCATCCGCGTTTCTCCCTTAAGCCTGCCCTGACGGAGGCCCGTGGATGGCCGGGACAAGCCCGGCCATGACGGCAGCTCTTTTTGAAGAATGTCCAAGTCAGTCTCGACCCGACCTCGTCCTCACGCCAGCCAGCGCTTGCGGCCGCGATAATGCTTCACCGCGTGATAATCCACGCGCTTGCCACCGCCCAGATACGCATCCTGGATGTCGGGATTGGAGGCGAGGACCTCCGCCGTGCCGCTCATGACCACGCGGCCCTGGTCGATGAGATAGGCCGAGCGCACGAGATCGAGCGCGGCCACCGCATTCTGCTCCACCAGCAGCACGGCCACGCCCGCCTCCGCATTGATGCGGCGGACAATGTCGAAAATCTCGTCCACCAGGAAGGGCGCCAGGCCAAGGCTCGGCTCGTCCAGCAGGATGAGCTTGGGCTCGGTCATCAGCGCACGGGCGATGGCCAGCATCTGCTGCTCGCCGCCCGACAGATAGCCCGCCCGCGCCTTGGCCCGCTCGGCAAGTCGGGGGAAGCGCGAAAACATCTCCTCCACCAGGCGCTTCACCTTGGCCCGGTCGGAATGCATGGAGGTGGCGGCGATGAGGTTCTCCTCAGGTGTCAGGTGCTCGAACACACGACGCCCTTCCAGCACATGGACGAGCCCGCGCCGCACCCGCTCCGGTGGATCGAGGGCGAGGATGTCGGCGCCGTCGAACGTCACCTGCCCGCGCGTGACCTGCCCGCGCTCGGCCTTCAGGAGCCCGCTGATGGATTTCAGGACGGTGCTCTTGCCCGCCCCGTTGGCGCCAAGCAGGGCCACGAGGCCGGCCTTGGGCACATCCAGCGAGACGCCTTTGACGGCGAGGAAGACGCCGTCATAGACCACCTCGATATTGTTGAGCGAAAGCAAGGTCATCGCCCTGTCTCCATGGCCGGGAGCGGAGCCGGTGGGGGCGGCGCGCGCCCCCGCGGCAAAATCTGACGGTCTATTTGCCCGACTTCTGGAACTCCGCCGCGCTCTCGCGGATGACCTCCCACACCACGTCCGAATAGGCGGTGAACCAATCCGTGACCGGCACGAACTTGGCGCCGTCCCAGCGCGCGATGCGGGCCTTGCCGCCGCCCTGGTGATCCTCCTTCGTCACGGTGGTGGGCGGAATGAGGCCCTGCGCGTCGAAATTGGTGATGCTGGTCAAGCCCGCATTGAGCCATTCGCCGGAGATCGGGCCCTGCGGCGCCCTGGCGAAGGCCTGGCGCACCCCTTCCACCATGAGGGAGGCGAGCATGACGCCGTAATTGTAGTAGGCGGTGCCCACTTTCTCGGTGGGGCCGGCGCCCTTGCCGGGCTCCACCACCTCTTTCAGGATCTCTTGGATGAGCTTGGGCGCGCGGCCGGAGGCGCAGGGCTCGATCTTCAGCACGCCTGCCGCTTGGCTGCGGCCGACCACATCCATGTCGGATTCCGACAGCCATACGCTGGAGGACACCTTGTTGAGCGGCAGGCCATTGCGGATCACCTCGGTGAGCGCCACCGTCTGCCCCACCCCCGCGCCCCAGAACACGATCCAATCGGGCCGCGCCCGGCGGACCTGCGGCCAGATGGCGGACTGGTCGTTGCCGGGGGGCGTATAGGGGAAGGTGGAGAGCTCGAAGCCCAGCTTCTCCTGCAGGCGCTTCAGAACCGGCAGCGGCTCCTTGCCGAAGGGCGTGTCAATGTGCACGAAGCAGATCTTCTTGCCCTTCAAGTCTCCCGATTGCTGGCGGAAATAATCCACCAGCAACGCGATCTGCGTCCAGTAATTGGGCGAGAGCGGAAAGACATAGGGAAAGACGGTGCCATCGGCCGCGTCGCTGCGCCCCGAAAAGGCGGTAATGAGGTTGATCTTGTCGGCGAGCGCGCGCGGGGTCAGCGCTCGCGCAACGGGCGTGGAGAGCGGGTCCACCAGCACCGCGCCCTGGCTTTTTGCCCGCTCGAACGCCTCGATGGCACGCGGCAGGTCATTGCCATGGTCGGAGACATCGGCGGCGATGGTATAGCCATTGATGCCGCCGCGGGCATTGACGAGGCTGATGTAATCACGCTGGCCCTGATTGTATTCGGATGTCACGAACGTATAGATTTTCGTGAAATCCTGCGGCATGGAGAAGCGGATCACCTTCTCCTGGGCGGCGGCCGGATCGATGCGGAACTGGGCGGCCAATGCGGCCGCCGCGGCACTGGTCAGCAAGGTGCGGCGTGTGACGGACATGGTTTCCTCCCCGTTTCATCCTCGCCCGGGCGGCTTTTGCCGTCTCCGGTCCTCGCCCGCCCCGCTGGGGGGCGGCGTTATCGGGCATGGCGGAAGGGCCACACCAGAAAGTAATTGCGCGTATTGTTGTAGATCTTTGCGAGGCCCAGCGGCTCCCACAGAAGGAAGCCCATGATCATGGCGCCATAGAGCATCAGCGGCAGGTGGGCGCGCAGGTCGGCGGAAATGGGCAGGCCTGCAAGATCGGCAATGAGCCCCACCAGATGGTTCAGCACGATGGGCGCGAACAGGATCAAGGCGGCGCCGAAGAAGGAGCCGAGCACGCTGCCAAGCCCGCCCACGATCACCATGGCCACCAATTGGATGGACAGGTCGATATGGAACTGGTCCGGCGAAATGGCCCGATAATAGCTCACCGCCAGCACGCATCCGACCACCCCGCCGATGAAGGACGAGACCCAGAAGGCCAGGAGCTTGAAGCGGAAGGAATCCACCCCGATCACCGCCGCCGCATAATCCTTCTCGCGCACGGCAGCGAGCGCACGGCCGAAGCTGGTGCGCTTCACGTTCAGGAGGAACAGCGTCACCACCACGCACACCCCGAGCGCGAAATAATAGGCTGCCGCATCGCTGGAGAGCGGCACGCCCAGGAAGCGCACCGGCGGCACCTGGAGCGTGGCCTGCGTCCCGCCGCTGATGATCTCGAAATGGCTGATGATGAAGTCCACCATATATTGCATGGCGAGCGTCGCCATGGCCAAGTAGAGCCCCTTCACCCGCAGCGCCGCCGCACCGAACAGGCAACCCACAATGGCGCTCGCAAGCCCCCCGCCCAGCATGGCGATTTCCAGCGGAATGCCGGCGCGCAGCATGTGCACCGAGGCATAGGCGCCGATGCCGATCACCGCCCCATAGCCCAGATGCACCTGCCCTGCCCCGCCCATCAGCAGGTTGAGGCCGAGGGCGGCGGTGGACCAGATGATCCAGGGCAGGAGATAGGTGACGAGATAAAGGCGCTCGAACAGAAAGGGCGCCACCACCAGCACGAGACAGACACAGCCCACGAGGCCGCGATCAAACGCGAACGGCCAGAGCTGCCGCTCATCCTGGTAGCGGGTGTGGAGAAGGCCGGCGCGGCGATAGAACATCAGACCCTCTCGATATGCTCGCGGCCAAACAGGCCGTGGGGGCGCAGCAGCAAGGTCACAAGGATGATGGTGGAAGCCACCACATCGCGGGTGCCGCCGCCCACGATGGGGTCGAGGAAGCCGGTGGCCAGGCTCTCCGCAAGGCCCACCAGGACGCCGGCAATAAGCACGCCGGGAATGGAATCCAGCCCGCCCAGAATGGCGATGGCCAGCGCCTTGATGAGCAGCAGCGACAGCGACCAGTCGACCCCCTGTGTCGCCCCCCACAGCACGCCCGCCGTGGTGGCCATCACCGCCGACAGACCCCAGGCGATGGCGATGGCCCGCTCCACCCGGATGCCCACCGACCAGGAGGCCGTCTGGTCGTCTGAGACCGCGCGCATGAGGATGCCCAGGCGCGAATTGAAGAAGACGATGGCCAGCGCCACCAGGCCCAACGAGATCAGCCCGCCCACCATGGTCGCACGGTTGATGAGGATGTCGCCCAAAAAGAGAGGATCGTTGGGGATGCCCACGTCCAGCTTCTTCACCGCCGCCCCGAATATGCCCGGCAGCACCCCGCGCAGCATGATTTCCATGCCGATAGTGAGCATGATGACCATGATGACCGGCTGGCCGATCATCCGCCGCAGCGCCAGGCGCTCGGTCAGGATGCCGGCGCCGAACATCACCACGAGGCCGAGCGGAATGGCCAGCCACATGGGCGCGCCCATCTGGGCGGAAATGGCCCAGATCACATAGGCGCCCATCATGGCCAGCGCGCCCTGGGCGAGGTTGGCGATGCCAGAGGTCTTGTAGATCAGCACCAGCCCGGCCGCGACCAGGGCATACATGAGGCCCACGAACACGCCGTTGACCGAAAGCTCCAGGATGAGCGACATGTCCATGGCTCAGACCTTCCAGATGCGCAGGTCGCGCCGCAGCGTCCCGCGCCGGCCGCCGTCATAGGAAACCGCGGCATCGAAGGCGACGCGCTCCGACCCGTCATAGAGCGCGTCGGCGAGCACGGCATAATTGGCCTCGATCACGTTGCGCCGCAGCTTGCGGGTGCGCGTGACCTCGCCGTCATCGGCATCGAAATCCTTGTGCAGATTGACGAACCTGCGGATCCGTAGGGCCTCCGGCTGGGTGGCGTTCACCCCGGCGACGATCCCGGCCACGAGCTTGTAGACCTCCTCCTTCTGGGACAGCTCCGCATAGGAGGCATAGGAGATGGCTCGCTGTTCGGCCCAGTGGCCCACCGCGTCATAATCGATGCAGATGATGGCGGTCAGGTCCGCCCGCCCGGCGCCGAAGACCGCCACATTGCGCAGGAAAGACGAGAATTTGAGCCGGTTCTCGATGAAGTTGGGGATGAAGCGCTCACCCGCAGCGGTGCGCACCACTTCGCTCACGCGGCCGAGTACAACGAGGCTGCCATCCGTCTCCAGATAGCCCGCATCGCCCGTGCGCAGCCAGCCCTCGCACAGCGCCTTCTGCGTGGCGGCGGGATCGTCCAGATAGCCGTCGAAGACGGAGCCGGAGCGGATGAGGATCTCGCCCGTCTCGTCGATCTTCACCTCGACGCCCGGCAAGGCGGGCCCCACGGTGTGGCCGCTCACATTGCCCTCGCCCTGCGCGGCGGAAAGGGCGCAGGTCTCGGTCTGGCCGTAGAACTGCTTCAGCTTGATGCCCAATGCCCGGAAGAAGAGGAAGGTCTCATCCCCCATGGCTTCGCCGCCGGTAAAGGCACGCTCGGCCCGCGAGAGGCCGAGATAATCCTTGATGGGGCCATAGATGACGAACTCGCCGATGCGCGCGGTGATCCGCTCACCGAGGGTGAGCGCCTCGCCCGCCATGCGCTTGCGCTCGGCGGCAATGGCGCGGGGCATGAAATGGTTGAACAGGCGCCGCTTGAGGGGCGTGGAATCGGCCATGCCCACTTGCACCCGGGTGAGCATGTTGTCCCACGCGCGGGGCGCCGCGAGATAGAAGGTGGGCGCCACTTCGCGCAGATCGTGGAGGGCGGTTTCCTGGCGCTCCGGCACATTGATGGTGGCCTGCAGCAGGAGGCCCGCGCCCACCGTGAAGACGAAGTCTCCCACCCAGGCGGTGGGCAGATACGCGAACAATTGCTCGTGGCGACGGAAATAGCCGCCCGCCTGCGCGCTCGCCACCCCCGACACGATGTTGCGGTGGCGCAGCGGAATGCCCTTGGGCGCCCCGGTGGTGCCGGAGGAATGGAGGAGCACGGTGATGTCGTCCGGCCCGGCGCGGCAGATGAGGTCCCCCTTCAGGCCCGGCTCGCGCGCGAGCCGGGCGCGGCCTTGGGCGATCACGTCGTCGAGGGAGACGATGCCCTCGGCCTGATAGGCGGAGATGCCGCGCCGGTCATCATAGATGATGCGTTCCGGCCGGCCGGTGCGGGCGCGCACCTCGATCAGCTTGTCCACCTGCTCCTGGTCTTCGGCGAGCGCCAGGCGGGGCGCGCCGAAGCGCATATAGGTGGGGAATTCGTCCACAGGCACATCGGGAAAGACGGGGGCTGGAAAGGCGCACAGCATGTTGGCGGCCACCATGGCGAAATAGAGCCGCACCCGATTGTCGCCCACCACGGTGAAGGCATCGCCCGGCCCAAGGCCCAGCTCTTCCAGGCCCGCCGCCAAGGCGAGGATCTCGCCAAGCGCCCGCTCCCAACTCCATTCCTGCCAGACGCCGAAGTCGCGCTCGCGAAAGCCGATGCGGCGGGGCTCCTCAGCGGCGTTGCGGGCCACGGCGGCCACCAGCGTCGCCGGGTTTCCGTCCGCGGTGCGGGGCCATTGGGCCATCCGCGTGGCCTCGATCCCGGCGCTCACGCCGCCACCCCCGCATGGCGCGCGGCGGCGCGCTCACCCAGATAGGCCTTCACCACCTGGGGCTGGGAAATGGCCGCATTGGGCTCGCCCCGCGCAATCACCTCGCCATAGCAGAGCACCACCACCTCGTCGCAGATGGCGGTTACCACGTCCATGTGGTGCTCGATGATGAAGATGGTGACGTCGCGCTCGTCGCGGGCATCCAGGATGAAGCGGGCGATATATTCCTTCTCTTCCTGGTTCATGCCGGCCATGGGCTCGTCCAGGATGAGGAAGCGCGGCTCGGCCACCAGCGCGCGGGCCAGCTCCACCCGCTTCTGGAGGCCCATGGGGATCACCTCCACCGGCTCGTCGCGAATGTCCTGGAGCTGCATGAAGTCGATGATTTCTTCCACCATCCGGCGGTGCGCCAGTTCCTCGCGCTCGGCCCAGGCCCAGTAGAAAAAGGTGGCGAGCGCGCTCGGGCGCATGTGCACGTGGCGCCCCAGCAGGATGTTGTCCAGCACGCTCATACCCTTGAAGAGTGCGAGATTCTGGAAGGTGCGGGCCACTCCGCGCCGGGCCACCTTGTGGGGCGCAACACCTGTGATGTCGGCGCCGAACAGTTCCACCCGCCCGCCATTGGGCGGGTAGAAGCCGGTCATCACATTGACCATGGTGGTCTTGCCGGACCCGTTCGGCCCCACGAGACCGAAGATTTGGCCGCGCCGCACCTCAAGGTCGACGCCCTTCAGCGCCCTGAGACCTCCAAAGGAGCGCTCAATGCCGCGGCAGGACAAGACGATGTCCGGAGCGCCATCACGTTGAGGCGGCGCAGGACGCACCGATGGCGCGCTGACAGACGTCAAGGCAAACCCTCCCCACTGTTGCAGACCGCTGTGGCAAGGGGTCTGCTGACGGCTTTTGTCCGTCTTTTGCGGTTATTGAACATAATTCATTATAGCGTGTCAAGCGAGCCAGATGGCGCGCAGAAAGCCTGTCGCATCTCCTTCTTATGCGCTATTTTCCTCAGTCATCAGAAAATGAATGAACTTCATGAACGCACCTGCGAAGAACCCGAAAGCGGTGCAACAGGGAGGGGGAGATGAGACACGAGGATGCGCTCTATGACGCCCGCGACGGGGTGCCCGAGGCGCGCCGCCAGGCGGCCCTCCTGGCACGCATCGCCGCTGTTCTGAAGCTCACCGAGACGGAGCGGGCGGGGTTCGACATGGTCGCCTTGCGTGCCCTGCCCCTGCTGCGCAAGTCCGACCTGCCGGCCCTTCAGGCCGCCCTGCCGCCCTTCGGCGACCTCGTGCACCAGGAGCCGGGGCGGTTTGCCCGGTTGTTCCTGTCCCCAGGGCCTATCTGCGAACCGCAACTCCCCGCGCCCGACGGCTCCAATGCCGCCCGGGCCTTGCATGCGGCAGGCTTCCGCGCCGGGCAGATCGTCCTGAACACGTTCAATTATCACCTCACCCCCGGCGGCTTTCTCATGGACGAAGCCGCCCGGGCGCTCGGCTGCGCCGTCATCCCCGCCGGCGGGGCCGGCACCGAGCAGATGCTCCAGGTGCTCGCCCGTTATCGCCCCGAAGCTTATGCGGGCACGGCCGATCATCTCAACATCATCGCCCGCGCCGCCGATGCCGCCGGCCTCCCCTTCCCCATCACCCGTGCGGTCGTGTCGGGCGCAGCGGTTCCCGCCTCGCTGCGCGCGGCGTTCCGGGATCGGGGCGTCGCCCTGTTCGAGCTTTACGGCACGGCGGAGCTGGGCATCGTCGGTTATGAGAGCGCGGAGGGCTCTGGCTTCGTGGTGAACGAGGACCTGCTGGTGGAAATCGTCGACCCGGCGACAGGCTTACCCTGCGAAGACGGCACCGCCGGGGAACTGGTGGTGAGCCGGCCCGATCCCCTCTATCCGCTTATCCGCTTCGCCACCGGCGACCTTTCCGCCCTGGCCCCGCCCCCCGCCGGCAGCCCCCGCACCGCCCCGCGCCTGAAGGGGTGGCTCGGGCGGGTGGACGACACGGTGAAGGTGAAGGGCATGTTCGTGCATCCCGCCCAGGTGCGGGAGATCGGGCAGGCGCACCCGGAGGTGGGGCGCCTGCGCTTCGTCGTCTCGCGGGCCGACGAGCGGGACGTGCTAACGCTGGAGGCGGAGGTGGACCAAGACGCGGGCGCTGACCTGGCAACCCGGCTTGCCGCGACGCTCCGCGCCGTCACCCGCCTCGGCGGAACCGTGCGCCTGATGCCGCAAGGCACCTTGCCGACGGATGGGAAGCCCATCGTCGATGCCCGGCGCTATGACTGAGGCGGGTGGTTGGCCTTTGCCGGCCGCTCGCCTATGAAGTGCGGCCCAACAGCCGGCGCGGCAAAGGGGGGGAAGGACACGCAATGGGGAAGGTGGCGCAGGAAAAGACGCGGACGCGGCGCCACGCCAATCGGCTGCCGGCGGAAAAACGCATCTCCGACATCATGATGGCGGCCCGCCAAGTCTTCACCGAGCGCGGCTATGACGACGCGCTCATCTCCGAGATCGCGGAACGGGCCGGCGTGGTGGAGGGCAGCATCTACCGCTTCTTCACCAACAAGCGCGACCTGCTCGTGAAGGTGGTGGAGAGCTGGTACGAGGAAATGCTGGAGGAAGACCGCACCCAGTTCGCGGCGGTGCGCGGCACCTGGAACCAAATCCGCTTCGTTGTGCTCCAGCACCTCTACTCCATCCGCCGCGAGCCCGCCTTGAGCCGCCTCGTGTTCCAGAAGCTGCGCTCCGAGCCAAACTATCGGGAAAGCCGGGTCTTCCAGCTCAACCAGTCCTACACCCACCGCATCATCGACATCGTGCGGGCGGGGGTGGCGGCGGGCGAGTTTCGCGCCGATGTCTCGCCCAGCCTCGTGCGCGACCTGATCTTCGGCGGCGTCGAGCACCGCACCTGGGCCTTCCTGCGCAATGAGGGCGATTTCGACCCGGTGGCCCTGGCGGACGACCTCACCAACATCGTGTGCCGGGCCCTTGCCGTCTCGGTGGAGGAACCCTCCGGCCGCGTGGATGCCGCCACCCGGCGCCTGGAACAGGTGGCCGAGCGCCTGGAACGGCTGGCAGGCGAGCGAAAGGCCTGAGGCCTCTCCGCGCCCTGCCTATTTTTCCTGCGAGCGCCAAGTGCCCAGCAGCATGTCCAGGAATTGCTGAGCGGCCGGCGCCAGGCTGCCCGTGCGGCGGCGGACGATGCCGATGGTACGGGAGACTTCCGGATCGCGGATGGGCTTGGTCACGATGAGGGGATGCTCGCCCTGCGGGGTGGCGAGGCGCGGCAGGACGGAGACACCGAGGCCCGCCTCCACCAGGCCCAGCGACGTGGTGAGGTGCGTCACCTCATAGGACCAGGAAAGCTGCACCTTCGCCTTCACCAGCGCCGCATCCAAAAGGATGCGGTTGCCGCTGGCGCGGCTCACCGCGATGAGCGCGTGGCCCTCCAGGTCGCTCCAGGCGAGGTCATCGCGCGATGCGAGGGGATGGTCTCGCCGGCAGGCCAGCACGAACGGGTCCTCCAGCAGCGGATCGAACAGCAAATCCGGGTCCGACCCGCCCATGAGATTGATGCCGAACTCCACTTCCCCGCGCGCCACGCTGGCGAGGCCCTCGCTGGCGGGAATGTCCAGGATGCGGAAGCGGATGTTGGGATAGTCGGCATTGAAGCGGGCGATGACCGCCGGCAGGAAGTAGAAGGTGGCGGTGGGAATGCAGGCCAGCGAGATCTGGCCCACCCGCCTGCGCCCCACCTCGCGCATGGCGAAGAGGGAGGTGTCGAACTCCTCCAGCATGCGCCGCACCAAGGGCAACAATTCCCGCCCCACCGGGGTGAGCGCCACCCGCCGCGTGGTGCGCTCCAGGAGGGCTGCGCCGATGGCTGCCTCCAGGCGCTGGATGCGCCGGCTCAGCGCCGACTGGGACATGTTGAGGGCTTCCGCCGCGCGGTGAAAGCCGCCGAGATCCACCACCGCCGCAAAGGCGCGCAAATCGAGGGCTTCGTAATTGATGTTCATAGCGCATCATTCATCGTGATAATTGCATTTCACATGAAAGCGGCCGCGAGACAAGGTGCACCCACATCAAGAACGTGGTGTCGCCGTGAACGACCTCTCCCGCAAATCCCTGATGAAATTCGAGAAAGTGCCCTGCGTGCTGATGCGCGGCGGCACCTCCCGCGGGCCATTCTTCCTGGAGAGCGACCTGCCGCGCGAGCAGGCTGAGCTGTCCCATTTCCTGCTGGCGGCCATGGGCTCGCCCCATAATCTCCAGGTGGACGGCATTGGCGGCGGCAATCCGCTGACCAGCAAGGTGGCGATCGTCGGGGCCTCCACGCGACCCGGCGTCGACGTGGAGTATTTGTTCGCGCAGGTCTCCATCGACCGCGCCTTCGTGGATTTCAGCCCCAATTGCGGCAACATGCTCTCCGCCGTCGGCCCCTTCGCCATTGAGGCGGGGCTGGTGGAGGCGCAGCCGGGGGAAACCAAGGTCCGCATCTTCAACCGCAACACCGGCGTGCTGGTGGAAGCGGTGGTGCAGACGCCCGGCGGGTGCGTCGACTATGCCGGCCAGACCACCATTGATGGCGTTTCCGGCACCGCCGCGCCCATCCGCCTGATCTTCCGCGATGCCATGGGCAGCAAGACCGGCGCGCTCCTGCCCACCGGGAAGGTGCGGGAGGAGATCGAGGGCGTTCCGGTCTCGCTGGTGGACTATGCGGTCCCCATGGTGCTCATCCATGCGGCCTCGGTGGGCCTTGCCGGCACCGAGACGCCCGAGGCGCTGGAGGCCGACGCGGATCTGCTGGCGCGGCTCGAAATCCTCCGCCTGGAGGCCGGCCGGCGCATGGGCCTTGGGGACGTGTCGCAGATCGTGGTGCCGAAGCTGGCGCTGCTCTCGGCCCCGCGCGCGGGCGGTACGCTGACCTCGCGCTATTTCGCCAATTCCCGCCGCTGCCATCGCGGACACGCCGTCACCGGCGCGCTGTGCATCGCCGCCGCCAGCCTCCTGAAGGGCAGCGTCGCGGCGGACCTGGCCGTGCCCGACGCCGCGCGACCCAACACGTTCGCCCTGGAACATCCCGGCGGCCGCACGCAGGTGGGCCTGGAGCGCGACGCCTCCGGCCAGCTTGCCGCCGCCAGCCTCGTGCGCACCGCCCGCCGCCTCTTCGAGGGCAACGTGATCGTGCCCTTGCCCGCCTTCGCCGCTTGAACGACAAATATCTGAAGGAAACGTCCATGAACAATAATCGCGCGCCCCTCCACCTGCCGCTCACCCGGCGCACCTTGTGCCGTGGCTTGCTCGGCGCGGCCGCCGCCTCGCTGGTGGCCAGCCCCCGCTTCGCCATGGCCGCCGATGCGGCCTATCCCACCCGCCCCATCCGCCTGCTGGTGCCCTATGCCGCCGGCGGCGGCACGGACGGCATCGCCCGCATCGTGGCGCAGGGTGTGTCGGAGCGGCTCAAGCAGGCCGTGGTGGTGGACAATAACGGCTCGGCCGGCGGCAACGTGGCCACCCAGCAGGTCGCCAATGCGGAACCGGACGGCTACACGATCCTGATGGCCAACCAGGGCCCCATGGTGGTGAACCCGCATCTGTTCCGCAACGTGAAGATCGACCCGCTCAAGGCCTTCGCGCCCATCACGCTCATCACCGCCGCCCCGCTGCTGGTGGTGGTGCCCAAGTCTTCGCCCTTCAACACCATTCAGGACCTGGTGACCTACGGGCAGAAATTCCCGGACAAGCTCACCTATGGCTCCGCCGGCAACGGCTCGGCCAGCCATCTGGCCGCCGTGCTGCTGGCGCAGGTGACCAACTTCCAGGCCGTGCACGTGCCCTATAAGGGCGCCGGCCCCGCCCTCAACGACCTGCTCGGCGCCCGGCTGGACTTCATGGCCACCACCGTGCCGTCCGTTCTGGGCCTGGCGCAGCGGGGTGATGTGAAAGTGCTGGCGGTGACCTCCCGCGACCGCATCGCCAAGTTCCCCAATGTGCCGTCCGTGGCCGAAAGCGGCTGGCCCTCTTATGAATCCACCGCCTGGTACGGCTTCGTTGCGCCCAAGGGCACCCCCCAGGCGATCATCGACACGCTGCGCGCGGCGACCGTGGACACCATCATGTCGGGTCTGGTGCGCGAGCGCCTGGAGAATGAGGGCGCCAAGCCCATCGGCGATACGCCAGCCGAGTTCCTGGACATGATGAAGGGCGAATCCAGCCGCTGGGCCGCCGTCATCAAGAAGGCGAACATCGCCATCGACTGAGGGGGCGAGCCGGCCCGCGCCTCACACCGGCGCGGGCTGCCCTTCCATCACCGTCTTGAAAGCCGCGATCGCCCGTTCGATCGCGGCGTCGTCAATGTGGCGGTGGGTGACACAGCGCAGGCGCTGCCGACCCCAGGGGCGGGCGAGCAGGCCCGCCGCCTCCAGAAGGTCCACCCACGCGCCGCTGTCGCGGCCCGTGCGGGAGACGTCCACCTGCACGATATTGGTTTGCGGCTCCGTCGCGGAAAGCGGCAGCCCGAGGCCGTTCACCCCCTCCGCGAAACGGCGGGCGCGGCGGTGATCCTCGGCGAGGCGCGGCCCCATGGTGCGCACCCCTTCCAGGCCCGCCGCCGCCATGATTCCCACCTGCCTCTGCGCGCCGCCCAGCATGCGCCGCAAGGTCCGCCCCTTCTCGATGGTCGCCTTGGGACCGGCGAGCACCGCCCCCACCGGCGCGCTCAGGCCCTTGGAAAGGCACAGCGAAACCGTGTCGGACGCGCGCGCCACCTCGTCCGGCGCAACGCCCAGATAGACCGCCGCATTGAAGAGCCGCGCGCCATCAATATGCACCCGCGCCCCGCGCCGGTGCGCCATCTCATACACCGCTGCCATATGGTCGAGCGGCAGCACGGCGCCACCCGCATTGTTGTGGGAGGTCTCCACGCCCACCAGCGCTGTCTTGAGGCGGTGCCCGGTGGGGTTCAGAACGTCTTCCAGCACGTCGAGATCCATAGCCCCCGTCGTGCCCGGCACGGGCAGATAGAAGAGGCCGGTAAAGGTGCCCGAGCCCCGCTCTGAATTGTAGATGTGGGCGCCCGCCTCCAGCACCACCTGCTCGCTGCGCTGGGACTGGGCGAGGATGGCGATGAGGTTGGCCATGGTGCAGCTCGGCACGAACAGGCCGGCTTCCTTGCCCAGCACCTGCGCCGTCTCCGCCTCCAGCTCGCGGGCGGTGGGGTCGCCGTCGAGCCCGTCATCGCCGATCACCGCGCTCGTCATGCGCTCATACATGGCGGCGGTCGGGCGGGTGACGGTGTCGCTGCGCAGATCGACCGGCGTCAGAGCGTCGGGGTGAGTGGCCATCGTCGCGGTGGCGCCTTGGACCGGCATCTTTGGCCTCTATTGCTTCAGGATCTTGGAGAGGAACAGGCGGGCGCGCGCGTGGCGAGCATCCACATGGTCGAAGAACTCAGCCTTGGGGCAGTCCTCCAGGATGCGGCCCGCATCCATGAAGATCACCCGGTCCGCCACATGCTTGGCGAAGCCCATTTCGTGGGTGACCACCATCATGGTCATGCCCTCGCGGGCCAGATCGGTCATCACGTCCAGCACTTCGGTGACCATTTCCGGGTCGAGGGCCGAGGTGGGCTCGTCGAACAGCATGGCGGAGGGGTCCATGCACAAGGCGCGGGCGATGGCGACGCGCTGCTGCTGGCCACCGGAGAGCGTGCCGGGAAACGCCTCCGCATGCCCCGCGAGCCCCACCCGCTCCAACAGGCTGAGGCCGCGCGCCCGCGCCTCCGCCCGGCTGCGCTTCAGCACCTGGGTCTGGGCGAGGCAGAGATTGTCGATGACACTGAGATGGGGGAACAGCTCGAAATGCTGGAACACCATGCCCGTGGTGGCGCGCAGGCGCGGCAGATTGGTGCGCCGGTCGCCCACCGAGACGCCATTGACGATGATCTCGCCCTCCTGGAAATCCTCCAGCGCGTTCACGGTCTTGATGAGGGTGGACTTGCCCGAGCCGGACGGCCCGCACACCACCACCACCTCGCCCTTGGCCACATGGGTGGTGCACTGGTTCAGCACCTGCATGGTGCCGTACCATTTGCTCACATTGCGGATCTCGATCATCGGGGGAGTTGGGGAGGGAGCGGTCATCGGGCCAGTTTCCAGCGCGCTTCCAGGCGTTTCACGAGGCGGGAGGCGCCAAAGCAGAGGACGAGGTAGACGAGGGCCACGAACACGTACAATTCCGTGAGCCGGCCATCCCGCGCGCCCACTTTCGACGCCGCGCCGAGAAAGTCCGTCAACGCCACCACATAGACGAGCGAGGTGTCCTGGAAGAGGACGATGAGACGCGTGAGCAGCGAGGGCGTCATGTTCCGCAGCGCCTGCGGCAGCACCACCTTCAGGAAGGTCTGCCGCCGGTTGAGCCCGAGCGCGAGGCCCGCCGCCACCTGGCCGCGGCGGATGGACTGGATGCCGCTGCGGATGATCTCGCAGAAATAGGCCGCCTCGAACAAGGTGAAGCTCACCAGGGCGGAGCGGAAGGCCCCCACCTGGATGGGACGGGGCGAGCCCACGATCCAGGCGCCGATATAGGGCACCAGGAAGTAGAACCAGAAGATGATGAGCACCAGCGGCACGGACCGCATGAGGTTCACATAGACCCCCGCCGGCACCGAGAGCACCCGCCAGGGGGAGAGCCGCAGCACCGCCAGGACGATGCCGAGCGCAAGGCCCATGAGGCCGGCAAAGAAGGTCAGCGCCAGCGTCAGGCCGAGCCCGTCGAAGATGAGATAGGGCAGCGCATTGAGGATGACCGAGAAATCGAAGGCGCCGGTCATGAGGGCCCTCCCTTTCCGGCGCTTCCTGCCCCGATGAGGCCGGGCACGGCGAGCCGACGCTCCAGAGCGCGCATGGCCAGCACAAGCGTGCCGTTGATGAGGAGATAGCCGAGGGTCGCCGCGCTGAACGCCTCGAAGATGTGGAAGGAGAATTCCTGCATGGCCCGCGCCTGGCCGGTGAGTTCCAGCAGGCCGATGGTCATGGCCACCGAGGAATATTTCACGATGCCCATGAATTCGGAGGTGAGCGGCGGGATCATGATGCGGAAGGCTTCCGGGAGCACCACGCGCCGATAGGCCTGGGCAGGCGTCAGACCCAAGGCGAGGGCCGCCTGATACTGGCCCTTGGGCAGCGACTGGATGCCCGAGCGCATCTGCTCGCCGATGCGGGCGGTGGCGTAGAAGATGAGGCACAGGAGCGCGGGCACGAACGCATTCCAGGGCGCCGGCATGCCCTTGATGGCCTGGCCGAGGCTCTTGGGCAGAACCTCCGGCAGCACGAAATACCAGAGGAACATCTGCACCAGCAGCGGGATGTTGCGGAACACCTCCACATAGACCGTGCCGATGGCATTGAGCGCGGGCGACCGGGCGGTGCGCAGCACGCCGATCAGGGCCCCGAGCACCAGGGCGCAGACCGCCGTGGTGCCGGACAGGCCCAGCGTCCAGAGGGCGCCGAGGCCGAGATTGTGGAGATAGCTGTGAACGCCGTCCGACGAGGTGTCGAGGAAGACGCTCCAGCTCCAATCATATTTCATGGGCCGGTCCCGCCGAAGGCCGTGGCCGCGCAGACGCGGCCAGGCTCACTGATAGTCGGCCGGATCGCCGGAATCGGTGGGGTTGGCCAGCGCCTTCTTCAGGGCGGGGCTCATGGGATATTTCAGGTTGATGCCGCGCGGCGGGATGGGCGCGTTGAAATACTTGTCATAGAGGGCAGCCACCGTGCCGTCCTTGATGAGCTTGAGGACGGCGGCGTCCACCAACTTCTTGAACTCCGGGTCGTCCTTGGGCTCCATGATGCCGTAGGGCGCGATCTCCAGGCTCTTGGTGCCGATGATGAAGGCGGAGGGGTCCTTGGAGGAGGCCACCTGGCCATAGGCGAGGCCATCATCATTGGCGGTGCCGGCGGCGCGGCCCGTCTCCACCATCAAAAAGGCCTCGGCGGTGTCCTTGGCGCCGGCGACCGTGATGCCCAGATTGTTCTTGGCATTGATCTGGGAAATGACCTTGAAGGTCTGCCCGCCGGCCTGGGCGGCGATGGTCTTGCCGCGGAAGGAGGCGGGATCGTTCACATCCACGCCGCCATCCTTGCGGGCCATCAGCACCACCTGCGCCACGAACGTGGTGGGCGCGAAGGCCACCAGCTTGTGGCGCTCCACATTGTTGGTGGTGTTGCCGCACTCCAGGTCGATGGTGCCATTGGCGAGCAGCGGGATGCGGGTGGCCGAGGTGGTGGGGTTGTAGCGGATGTCGAGCTTGGGCAGGCCGAGGGCCGCCTTGATCTCGCCGGCGATCTTCTCACAGATCTCCACGGTGTAGCCCACCGGCTTCTGGTTGCCGTCCAGATAGGCGAAGGGCACCGAGGTCTCGGGATGTCCGAGGGTGATGGAGCCGGTCTGGCGGATGGTGTCCACGCGGCTCTGAGCCTGCGCCGCACCGGCGGCCAGCGTGAACGACAAGGCGACGGCGATCCCGCAAAGAGCTTTCATCATGTTCCCCACTGGGCGAGTTGGCCATGCCGCTCGCTCTTTCAGCGTCCCGACTATGGCAAGCCGGCTTCATGATGCATAATTCTAATTATGCCCCCTCTCATACGGATCTGATATGGTACAGCGGCGCATGGGCCTTCAGCACATCGAGGCCTTCCGGGCGGTGGTGCAGACCGGCTCCATGACGGAAGCCGCGCGCCGCCTCAACACCTCCCAGCCCCAGATCAGCCGCCTGATCGCGCAATTGGAGCAGATCACGAAGTTCGCCCTGTTCGACCGCACCGGCAGCCGCGTCTTTCCCACCAATGAGGGCACGCGCTTCTTTCAGGAGGTGGAGAAGGCGTTTACAGGCTTGAGCTCGCTGGAAGCCGCCGCCCACGGCATCCGCTCCTTCCGCGCCGACCGCCTGCGCGTCACCGCCATGCCGCGCCTCGCCGGCGGGCTTCTCACCCGCATCACCGCGCGCTTCATGGTGGATTATCCCGAAGTCATGGTCTCCATCCGCTCGGGCACCGCCAATACGGTGCATGAATGGATCAGCTCGGGTCTCTGCGACATGGGCCTCGCCATGCTCTACCAGGAGACCTATGGGGTGGAGGTGGAGCCGCTTCATACCGGCCAGTGCGTGGCCGTGCTGCCCAAGGGCCACCCGCTCGCCGCGCGCGACAGCCTGACCCCGGAGGATTTCGCCGACCACGCCTTCATCGCCTCCCCGGGCGGAGGGCAATTGGCGGAGCGCATCGACCAGGTGTTCACGGCGGCGGGGGTGCGGCGGCGCATCGTGGCGGAGACGGATCTCGGCGCCTCGGTCTGCACCCTGGTGGGGGCGGGGCTGGGGGTGAGCCTCGTCAATCCGCTCGCCGCCCATGAGGAGCGGGCGGCGGCGGGGCTGGAGATCCGCCCCTTCACGCCGGACATCCCCACCACGGTGGCGCTGATCTTCCCGCCTTATGTGGCCCGCACCCGTCTGGTGAGCGAGTTCAGCGCCTATGCGCGCCGGCAGGTGCAGGCGGAGCTGGCGGCCATGGGGAATGTGCCACCAGTTCCTTTGTGACTGTCAGCGCCCCTTCCACATGGGGGCGCGCTTTTCCGCGAAGGCGGCGGGGCCCTCCACCGCGTCTTGCGAGGCCAGCATGGCCTTCATGGCGGGATAGTCCCATTCCTCGGTCAGCGCCTGTGCCAGCGGCGTATCAAGGCCGCGCAAAGCCGCTTCCTTGGTGGCGCGCACCGACATGGGGCTGGCGGCGAGGATGTCCGCGGCCCAGCGGCGGGCGGCATCGAGAATGTCGCCTTCCACCACTTCAGTCACGAAGCCCAGCGCGTAACCCTCCTGCGCCGCCACCCGGCGGCCGGTGAGCATCATGCCCATGGCACGCTTGAGGCCGATCTCGCGCGGCAGGCGCTGGATGCCGCCGGCCAGCGCCGCCAGGCCCACCTTGGGCTCCGGCAGGGCGAAGACGGACTTTTGCGTCGCCAGGATGATGTCGCAGGCAAGCGCCAGCTCGAAGCCGCCGCCCATGGCCACGCCATCCACGGCGGCAATGAGCGGCTTGGCGAGATCGAACCGCGCGGTGAGCCCGCCAAAGCCCGAAGGCGGGGTGACGAGCCCGCCGCCGGACGCCTGCTGCTTCAGGTCATGGCCGGCACAGAAGGCCTTGCCGCCCGCGCCGGTGAGGATGGCGACCCACTGGCTGTCATCCGCCGCGAAGGCGTCGAAGGCCTCGGCCAGTTCCTCATGGGCCTGCGCGTTCAGCGCATTATAGGCCTCGGGCCGGTTGATGGTGACGAGGGTGAGCGCGCCCTCGCGCGCGACAGTGATGTATTGGAATGTCACGCCGCCTGCTCCCGCACGCCGGTCCGCACCAGGCCGGCGAGACGGCTATCGATGATGGCTTCCGCTTCCGCAACGATGCGGCCCACCAGCTCCGCGCAAGTGGGAATGTCGTGAATGAGCCCCTGCACCTGCCCCGCCCAGACGAGGCCGGCGTCCAGGTCCCCGGTCTCCAGCGCCACGCGCCCCTTGGCGCCGGACACCAGCGGGCGGATGTCCTCGAAGGTGGCATCGGGCTTCAGGGAGCGCGCCACCACCTCGTCGGACACGGACGTCTTCGCCACCCGCCCGGTATTGTGGAAGCGGCGGAAGATGAGATTGGTGGCCCGTTCGTCATTGGCCACCAGGAATTCCTTCACCTTGTCATGGATGGGCGCTTCCACGGTGGCGCAGAAGCGCGTGCCCATATTGATGCCCTCGGCCCCCAGCGCCAGCGCCGCCACGAGCCCCCGCCCATCAGCGAAGCCGCCGCTGGCGATGATGGGGATGGACACCTTGTCCGCCGCCGCCGGGATGAGGATGAGGCCGGGAATGTCATCCTCGCCCGGATGGCCCGCGCACTCGAAGCCGTCGATGGAGAGGATATCCACGCCCATGCGCTGGGCCGAGAGGGCATGGCGGACGGCGGTGCATTTGTGGATGACCAGGATGCCGTGGGACTTGAACTCCTCCACATGCTCCTGCGGCTTGTGGCCGGCGGTCTCCACGATCTTGATGCCGCTCTCGATGATGGCGCGCCGATATTCCGCATAAGGCGGCGGGGAGACCGAGGGCAGGATGGTGAGGTTCACGCCGAAGGGCTTCTCGGTCATGGTCCGGCAGCGGTCGATCTCGCGACGCAGATCATCCGGGGTGGGCTGGGTCAAGGCGGTGAGGATGCCGAGCCCGCCCGCATTGGAGACGGCGGCCGCCAGTTCCGCCCGTCCCACCCACATCATGCCGCCCTGCATGACCGGATGGCGCACGCCCGTCATCTGCGTGAAGCGCGTCGAAAGAGCCATCACAGCGCCTCCACGATGGTGACATTGGCGATGCCGCCGCCTTCGCACATGGTCTGCAAGCCATAGCGCTTGCCACGGGCTTTCAGCGCCTGGACCAGGGTGGCCAGCAGCTTGGTGCCGGAGGCGCCCAAGGGATGGCCGAGCGCGATGGCGCCGCCATTCACATTGAGCTTTTCGGGATCGGCACCCAGCGCCTCCATCCAGGCCAGCGGAATGGGCGCGAAGGCCTCGTTCACCTCGTAAAGGTCGATGTCATCAAGGGTCATGCCCGCCTTGGCCAGCGCCTTGCGGGTGGCAGTGATGGGCTCTTCCAGCATGATGACAGGGTCGCCGGCGGTCACCGCGAGCGTCACGATGCGGGCGATGGGGGTGAGGTTGTGGGCTTTAAGCGCCCGCTCGCTCACCACCAGGGCGGCGGAGGCGCCGTCGCACATCTGGCTGGCATTGCCGGCAGAGAGGACGCCGTCCTCCTTCAGCAGCTTGACCGAGCCGATGCCCTCCAGCGTCGCATCATAGCGGATGCCTTCGTCGGTGGTGTGGAGGCCGCCCTCCACGGCGAGCGGCACGATCTCCTTCACGAAGGCGCCGGCCTGCGTCGCCTGCGCCGCGCGGCGGTGGCTTTCCAGGGCGAAGCGGTCCAGCGTCTCACGGTCGAAGCCATATTTGCGGGCGATCATCTCGGCGCCCTCGAACTGGCTGAAGCTCGACACCCCATAGCGGGCGCGGATCTTTTCAGAGAGAGGTCCGGTGCCGACACCCGCCTTCTCGAACAGAGAGACGGAGGCGAACATGGGCACGCGGGTCATGCTCTCGGCGCCCGCCGCGATCACCACGTCCTGGGTGCCGGACATGACCGCCTGGGCGGCGAACTGCACCGCCTGCTGGGAGCTGCCGCACTGGCGGTCAATGGTCACCGCCGGCACACTCTCCGGCAAAGAGGAGGCGAGCACCACGTTGCGGCCGAAGGCGAAGGACTGCTCGCCGCCTTGGGTGACGCAGCCGACGATCACGTCCTCCACCGCGTCCGGCGCGATGCCGGTGCGCGCCACCAGCGCGTCGAGCACCGCCCCGCCCATGTCGGCGGGATGCCAGCCGGCGAGCTTGCCGTTGCGCCGCCCCCCGGCGGTGCGGACGGCGTCCACGATATAGGCCTCGGCCATCTCAGCGTTCCTTCCCCGAAAAGTGTGGTTTGCGCCGCTCCAGAAACGCGGCGACGCCTTCCTTGCAATCGGCCGAGCCGCCGGCGGCGGCGATGGCGCGCGCCTCCCGCTCAAGCTGGGCCTCCAGCCCCGCGCCATAGCTGTCCGCCAGGAGCGCCCGCGCGGCGCCCACCGCCCCGGTGGCCGCCCCCGCCAGCGCCTCGGCCTGGGCCTGGACGGCCGCATCCAACTCGGCATCCTCCACCATGCGGGTGATCAGGCCGATGCGCTCGGCCTCCTCCGCGCCGATGCGCCGGCCGGTGAGGATGACCTCCTGCGCCTTCCTGAGCCCCACGAGGCGCGGCAGCAGAAAGGACATGCCGCCATCGGGCGTCAACCCCACCGCCCCATAGGCCGCCGAGAAATGGGCCGAGCGGGCGGCCAGCACCACGTCGCCGGAGATGGCGAGGCTGAGGCCGGCGCCGGCGGCCGGGCCGTTCACCTTGACCAGCAAGGGCTTTTCCATCCGCATGAGGCGGGAGACCGCCATGTGCAGCGTGCCGGCCAGCAGGCTGAGATAACCGGAAATCCCCTCCCCCGCCGCCGCGAAGCCGGCAAGGTCGCCGCCGCCGCAGAACAGCTTGCCGGTGCCCGTGAGCACCACGCAGCGGATGGCCGGATCCTGGTCGCACTGGATGGCCGCGTCCAGCAGCGCGCGGGCGAGCGGCAGGTCGATGGTGTTGCCGGCGGCCGGGCGGTTGAGCGTCAAGGTGGCCACCGCCCCCTCGATCGCGACAAGAAGCGGCGGGGTCATCGGCAGGCCTCCAGGGCGTCATGGGCGAGGGCCGCCAGCACGGTGAAGCTCTCCGCCCGCTCCCGCGCATGGGGCGAGGAGGCGGTGCCGCGCAGGGCCCGGCCCTTGATGCCGTGGAAGATGGCGGCCATGCGGAAGAGGTTGAAGGCGAGGTAGAAATCCCAGTTGGGGATGCCGTCCCGCCCGGTGGCCCGGCAATAGGCGGCCACATAGTCCGCCTCGGGTGGAATGTTCAGCGCGGCCAGATCCGCCCCCGCGAGCCCCGCCACGATGTTGGGCGGCATGCGGTACATGAGGGCGTGATAGGCAAAGTCCGCGAGCGGATGGCCCAGCGTCGACAATTCCCAGTCGAGCACCGCCAGAACGCGCGGCTCGGTGGGGTGGAAGATCATGTTGTCGCAGCGGAAATCGCCATGGACGATGGTCGTCTCGTCGCCGGGCGGAATGAGCCCCGGCAGGGCCTCCACCAGCGCGTCCATGCGCGGATCACGCCCGGCCAGTTCGTCGGCCTGGTATTGCCGCGACCAGCGGGCGATCTGGCGGGCGAAATAATTGCCGGGCTTGCCATAATCGGCGAGCCCCAGCGCCGCCGGATCAAGGCGGTGAAGGGCGGCGATGGTCTCGTTCATGGCCTGGAAATAGAGCGGGCGATCCGCGTGGGGCACGTCCGGGAAGGTGGCGTCCCAGAAGATGCGCCCCTCCACCAGGTCCATCACATAGAAGTCCGAGCCGATCACGTCCGGATCGGTGCACAGGCCATGGATGCGGGCGACGGGAAAGCCCACCGCGCCCAGCGCCGTCTGCACCCGCGCCTCGCGGTCCACCGCATGGGCGCCGGGCAGCACGTCGCCCGGCGGCTTGCGACGGAGCACGTAAGAGCGCGCGGGCGTGTCCAGCCGATAGGTGGGGTTGGACTGGCCGCCCTTGAACTGGGAGACACGCAGAGGGCCGGCAAAGCCCTCCACCGTCCCGGCCATCCAGGCGGCAAGGCGCGCCTCGTCGAAGCGCAAGCCGGCGCGCACTTCGGACGTGCCGGCATTGGCCGCCTCGCCCAGGGCAGCCGAAGCAGCGGCGGGAGCGGACAGGCTCATGAATGGGCCTCTTCCGGCTGGGTCTTCTTCCAGTCGCGGCGGATCTTCTTGGCCAGCGACCATTTGTGCACCTCGGTGGGACCGTCATAGATGCGGAAGGCCCGCACCTCGCGGAACACCTGCTCCACGATGGTGTCGGAGGTCACCCCCGTGCCGCCCATCACCTGCACGCAGCGGTCGGCGACGCGCATCAGCGCCTCGCTCACCGCCACCTTGGCCATGGAGCTTTCGTTGATGGCCTGCGAGCCGGTGTCGAGCACATCGGCGCACCAGTCGATCATCAGTTCGGCCTGCTTCAGGTCGATGAGGTTCTCCGCCAGCATGAAGCCGACGCCCTCATGGTCGATCAACACCTTGCCGAAGGCCTTGCGGCGATTGGCATAGTCGGTGGCGATCTCATGCGCCCGGGTGCAGGCGCCGAGCCAGCGCATGCAATGGGTGAGGCGGGCGGGGGCCAGGCGCACCTGGGCATAGGTGAAGCCCTCGCCGGACTGGCCCAGCATCTGGTCCGCCGGCACCCGCAGGCCTTCGATGGTCAGCACCGCATGGCCGCCGGGCATGGAACTGTCGATGGTGTTGGGGATGCGGTCGATGCGGATGGCGGGGTCCGGCAGGTCCACCAGGAACATGCAGGCGCCATCCTGCGACTTGGCCATGACAATGCCGATGGCCGCCCCCGGCGCGCCGGTGGCAAACGCCTTGCGGCCGTCGATGATCCAGTGATTGCCGTCCTGCCGGCAGGTGGTGATCATCATGGAGGGGTCGGAGCCCGCGCCCTGCTCGCTGGCCGGCTCGGTCATGAAGAAGGCCGAGCGGGCGGTGCCCGCCACCAGCGGGGCGAGGAAGCGCTCCTTCAGCGCTGGGCTGCCCACCTTGCCGAGGAGATACATGTTGCCCTCGTCGGGCGCCGCCGTGTTGCAGGCGAGCGGGCCAAGCGGGGACAGGCCGGAGCGGCGCAGCACCTGCGCCGTCTGGCGGTGGCTGAGGTGCCGGCCGTCGGGTAGGATGTGGGGGGTGAGCACCCCCGCCGCCCGCGCCTTCTCGCGCAGTTCGGCGATCAGTTCGTCGGTGGGGCAATCATGATGATCGCGGCGCGGGTCCTTTTCATAGGGCACCACGATGTCGCGCACGAAGCGCTCCACGCGATCGGCGATGGCATTGGCCTCTTCGGCGGAAATGGTGCTCATTTGGGGGCCATCCGGATGGCGCCGTCCAGGCGAATGACCTCGCCGTTCAGCATGGGAATGGTGACGATGCTCTCCACCAGGCGGGCATATTCGTCGGGATCGCCGAGGCGGCTCGGGAACGGCACCTGGGCGCCCAGCGAGGCCTGCGCCTCCGGCGGCAGCACGGAAAGCATGGGCGTCATGAAGATGCCGGGCGCGATGGTGGCCACCCGAATGCCGTAGCGGGCAAACTCGCGCGCCAGCGGCAAGGTCATGCCCACGATGCCGTTCTTGGAGGCCGAATAGGCGGCCTGGCCGATCTGGCCATCGAAGGCCGCCACCGAGGCAGTGTTGATGATGACGCCGCGCTCCTCGCCCACCGGCTCTGCCGTGTGCAGGCGGCCGGCAAACTGGGCGAGCACGTTGAAGGTGCCGATGAGATTGATGTCGATGATCTTCTTGAACTCAGCCAGCGGCAGCACCTTGCCGTGGCGGTCGATGACCTTGGCGGGCGGGCCGATGCCGGCGCAATTGACGAGGATCCGCGCCTTGCCGATGAGGCCCTCGGCCTGGTCGAGGGCGGCGGAGACGTCCGCCTCGTCGGTCACATCCACCACCACGGAATGGCCGCCAATGGCCTTGGCGTGGGCGGCGGCCAGTTCCTCGTTGCGGTCGAAGATGACCACCTTCGCCCCGCCGGCCGCCAGCCGCGCGGCCGTGGCCCCGCCGAGGCCCGATGCGCCACCCGTGACGATGGCCCCCATGTCTTTCACCAGCATGTGCGCTCCCGCTCCCGGCCCGCCGGCTTGAGCCGCCCAGGCCACCCTTGTTCCGGCCGCGCGCCGGTGGCGGGGCGGCCCATCGTTTCTACCTATTTGGATATTATTTACTGATGGGTATATTGAAGTCGAGCAGGTATGATGTCAACTAGGCATCAGGGCTGAAGAAAGGAACGAGACGTGGGCGACGTGGCGACCCCATTCCGGACATCCGCGCAGCGGCAGCGGGACCGCGAGGAGAAGCGGTTCGCGGTGATGCGGGCGGCGACGCGCCTGTTCAACGAGCGCGGCTTCCATGCCACCTCGCTGGATGACGTGGCCGCGGTTCTGGGTGTGACCAAGCCCACCATCTACCATTATCTCGGCAACAAGGATCAGGTGCTGCTGGAGTGCGTGAAGTTCGGCCTCGACCAGGTGCTGGAGGCCGCCGAGCGCTCGCGCGCCGCCTCCGGCAACGGGTTGGCCCGGCTCCAGGCGTTCCTGCGCCGCTATGCCGAGATCAACATGGACGATTTCGGCCGCTGCGTGATCCGCACCGGCGACGAGGTGCTCTCCCCCGAGAGCGCCAAGACCTTCCGGGAACTGAAGGGGCAGATCGACCTTGCCATGCGCGCCTTGGTGGCGGAGGGCATCGCCGACGGCTCCATCGCGCCGGGCGACCCGCGCCTCATCGCCTTCACGCTGGCGGGCGCGCTCAACTGGCCGGCGCGCTGGTTCAACCCCAAGGGACCGAAGACCAGCGCCGAGGTGGCCGCCGAAATGATGGACATCCTCACCCGTGGCATTGCCGGAAACGGCGCGGCGGCCGCCGCCCCGCAGCCCATGGCGCGCGTGGAGGAAAGCCCGGTCCCGGCCGCAGCGCCCCAGGAGACGGGCAAGCCGGCGCGGAAGGCCCGGGCCGGCGCCAAGGCGAAGGCCGAAGCCGCGGCGGCCCCGCAAGAGGGCAGGGAGAACGCTCCCGCCAAGCCCCCGCGCGCCCGCGCCAAGCAGCCCTGAGCCGCCCGCCGGACATCACCGCCGCACGAAGGCGGCGGCTTCCTCGCGCAGGCGCGCTTTCAGCACCTTGCCATTGGGATTGCGCGGCAGGCCCTCTTCCATGAGGACGATGCGGTCGGGCACCTTGTAGTCGGACAGGCACCGGGCGCAGTGCCGGCGCAGATCCTCCTCGTCGGCCCGGCCGCCCACCACGAAGGCGGCCACCCGCTCGCCCAGCACCGGATCGGGAAAGCCCACGACGGCGGCCTCCGTGATGCCCGGGAAGTCGATGAGCACACTTTCCACCTCGGCCGAATAGACCTTGTAGCCGGCGCGGTTGATCATGTCCTTCTTGCGGTCGAAGACCTTCAGATAGCCGTCCGCATCCATGGAGCCCACATCGCCCGAGCGCCAATAGCCCCCCGTGAAGGCGGTGGCGTTGGCTTCCGGGTTCTTCCAGTAGCCGGGCACCACGGAGGCGCCCGCGATCCACAATTCGCCCGCCATTCCGGGGGGCACTTCCCGCCCGTCCTCGTCCATCACCCGCAGATCGATGCAGGGCATGAGCTTGCCCACGCAATCGAGCCGCTCGATGGGCGCATCGCGCGGCAGGATCGCGACGGGGGACGAGGTCTCTGTGGCGCCATAGACGTTGAAGAGATCAAGGCGCGGGCATTTCTCCTTCAGCCGCCGCGCATTGGGCTCCGGCATGGGCGCGCCGCCGAAGGCGCCGATGCGCCAGGCTGAAAGGTCGAAGCGGTCGAACTCGGGGTCGATGAGGCACAGATTGTACATGGCGGGGACCATGATGACCGCGCTCATGCGCTCGCGCTCCGCCAGTTCCAGGAAGGCGCGGGCCTTGAACTGCGCCATCAGGATGAGCCCAGCCCCGAAGGCCAGCGCCGTCTGCATCACGCCGATGAGGCCGGTCATGTGCGAGCAGGGCACGGCCAGCACCATGCGGTCGGTGCCGGCGATGCCCACCGCATGGCGGTAGTGCAAGCAGGAATGGACGACGCCCAGATTGGTCAGCACCGCCCCCTTGGGCCGCCCCGTGGTGCCGGAGGTGTAGAGGATGCAGAAGGGGTCTTCCTCTTCCACGTCCGGCCCCGGTTCGCGCGGGGGCGCCTCGAAGAGGGCGTCATAAGGAACGCCGGCTTCATGCGCCCCGCCCACGGCCACGCGAAAGGCAAGCTCCGGCGTCTCCGACAGGTCGGGCAGTTCGCCGGCATGGGCCACATCGAACAGCAGCGCCATGGCCCCGCTTTGGGCCACCGCATAGGCGATTTCCGGCCGCCGCTGGCGGATGTCGAGGGGCACATGGATGGCGCCAAGCCGGGCGCAGGCGAGCGAGACCTCCACCACCTCGGCCCGGTTGCCGATGAGGGTGGCCACCCGCTCGCCCCTGCGCACGCCGCGCGCCACCAACCCGTCGGCGAGGCGCTCGGCGCGGGCATCCAGCTCGCCATAGGTGAAGCGCCGGTCGCCATCCACCAACGCCAAAGCGTCCGGCGCCTGCGCGACACGGTCGCGGAAAAAGGCATGCACATTGCGGGGCCGGTCCACAAAGGCCGGCACCACGCGCCCAAAATGCACTTCGCGGCGGATCATCCGCTCCTCCCGGTTTTTCTTGTGGCGTCGGTCACGGCACCAGCACCACTTTGCCCACGGTGCGCCGTTCCCCCAAGGCCTTCAAAGCGGCGGGCGCCTCGGTGAGGGGGAAGACGTCGCGCACCAGGGGTCGGATGGCACCGGCCCGGCGCAGCTCGAACAGTTCGGAATAGATGTGCGCCACCTTCTCGGGATGGTGCCGCCGATATTCGCCCCAATAGACGCCGAGCGCGGCCGCATTCTTCAGGAGAAGCCGGTTGGCGGGAAGCTCCGTCACCGTGCCGCCGGCAAAGCCGATGATGACGAGGCGACCGCCCCAGGCAAGGCATCGCAGGCTTTCAAGCGCCACGGTGCCGCCCACCGGATCCACCACCACATCGACGCCGCGCCCGCTTGTCAGCGCGCGCACCCGCTCGGTGAGAGGCTCGGCGGCATAGTCGATCACCTCATGGGCGCCCAGCTCCAGGCAGAGCGCCCCCTTGTCCGCCCCGCCGGCGGTGGCGATGACGCGGGCGCCCGCATGGCGCGCCAATTGGATGGCCGCGGAGCCAACGCCCCCCGCCCCCGCATGCACCAGCACGGTCTCACCGGCTTTCAGGCCGGCGCGGTCATGGAGGGCCACATAAGCGGTGGGATAGACCACGGGCAGCGCCACCGCCTCGGTCAGGGGAAAGTCGGGCGGCACCAATTCCGCGCCCACGGAGCCGACCTTGGCGTAATCCGCATAGGCCCCCTGGTCCACCAGGGCGCAGATGCGGTCGCCCTCCTGGAAGCGGCAGCCTTCACCCCGCGCCACCACGGTGCCGGCCAGTTCGATGCCGGGGGTGAAGGGCAGCGGAGGCTTCACCTGGTAGCGGCCCCGGATCATCAAAGTGTCGAGGAAATTTGCTCCCGCCGCCTCCACCCGCACCACGCATTCGCCGGGGCCGGGCTCAGGAACGGGCAGGTCGTCCAGCACCATGGCGCCGTCCTCGCTCAAGGCATGGACGCGCCAGCCGCGCATGCGCGCGTTCTCGATGGCACTCATCAGGCGAGCCTTTCCATGATGCTTTCATCGACGCCGGCTGACGCCACGGGCATCGAGAGGCCTCTTTTGAAAAAGGGCGTCCATGCCCGGCCTGAAGGGTATCAAGGCCGGGCACGGACGAAGGTGCACGTTCAACCGGCGATCACTTGCCCGCAGCCACAAGGGGGCATTCGGTGCGGGACAGGGGCCGGAAGGCCTCGGCCGCCGGGATCGTGCGCAGGATGTTCATATAGTCCCACGGCCCCTTGGATTCCGCGGGGGACTTCACCTGGGCCAGATACATGTCGTGGATCATGCGGCCATCGGGGCGGATGGAGGCGTTGCGGGCGAACATGTCCTTCACCGGCATTTCGCGCATCTTGGCGGCGACCACCTCGCCCTCGGTGGAATTGGCCGCCTTCACCGCCTTCAGATAATGCAGAGCGGCGGAATAAAGGCCCGCCTGGAGCGAGGTGGGCTTGCGCCCGCCCATGCGCTTCGACCAGCGCTCGGACCAGGCGCGGGTCTCGTCGTCCATGTTCCAATAGAAGGCGGTGGTCATCAGCAGGCCCTTGGCCCGCTCGAGGCCCAGCGCATGGATGTCGGTGATGAAAAACACCATGGCGGCGAGGCGCTGCTTGCCGGTGCCGATGCCGAACTCATTGGCCTGCTTGATGGAATTGATGGTGTCGACGCCGCCATTGGCAAGCGCGATCACCTGCGCCCCCGAAGACTGCGCCTGGAGCAGGAAGGAGGAGAAATCGGGCGTGTTGAGGGGCGCGCGGGCGTTGCCGAGCACCTTGCCGCCATTGGCGTCGATCACCTCGGTGGCGTCGGCTTCCAGAGACTTGCCGAAGCCATAATCGGCGGTCACGAAATACCAGGTCTTGCCGCCTTCCGCGACCACCGAGCGGGCGGTGCCATTGGCCATGGCGTAGGAATCATAGACCCAGTGGAAGGAGGTGGGCGAGCAGGCCTTGTTGGTGAAGACGGTGGACCCCGCGCCCGTGTTCAGCAGCACCTTCTTGCGCGCGCGGGTGATCTCCTGCACCGCCAGGGCGATGGCCGTGTTGGGCACCTCGGCGATGACGTCCACATTCTCCTCGTCCACCCAGCGGCGGGCGACCGCGGCGCCCACATCCGCCTTGTTCTGGCCGTCGGCCACCACGAGGGTGATGGGCTTGCCATCGATGGTGCCGCCGAAATCCTCGATGGCCATCTTGAGGGCTTCCACCGAGCCGGGGCCGGTGAGATCCGCATAGACGCCGCTCATGTCAGTGAGCAGGCCGAACTTCACGCCCCGCGCCGGGATCTCGGCGGCGGCGGGGGCGGCGGCAAGCAGAAGGCCCAAGGCGGCCAGCGACGTCCAATGCTGCAAACGGCTCAATTTTCTCTCCCCATCATTCCCAGGGGCACGATCTTTGCCCGCCGCCATCCGGCGAAGGGGCGGAGCACTGGGCGCCGAACCGTATTCCCATGAGTAATTTAATTTCTTATGCGATCTAAAATATACTGACGGGTAAATAACTGTCAAGGCGGAGCCCGCCGGGGCGGGACAGGGATGGGACGCCCTCTTCGGCGGCGGCCGCCTTCGCGGCATGCCCCCCGCCGCCCGGAATGCAGCGCCACCGCATTGACCGCCCCCGAAATATGCAATATCGATATTTTAACACCGCAGAGCGATGACGGAGGCGCAGGTGCTGGGAGCGGGACGGGACATGCAGCAGGTGATGCGGCCGGGCGAGGAAGCGCCGCGCAGCGTAACCTCCGCCGTCTTCCTGCAATTGCGCTCGGAAGTGCTCACCGGCACGCTGAAAGGCGGCCAGCCCCTGCGCGCAGCAGCCATTGCCAGCCGGCTGCGGGTGAGTCTCACCGCCGTGCGCGAGGCGCTGGTGCGCCTGCTCTCGGACAATTTCGTCACCTCGGTGGACCAGAAGGGCTTCCGCGTCTCGCCCGTCAGCGTCGAGGATCTCGCCGACGTGACACAGACCCGCATCCTGGTGGAGGGCACGGCGCTGCGCCAATCCATGGCGCTGGGCGGGCCGGACTGGCGCGAACGGGTGATCGCCTCCCATGCCCGCCTCGCCGCCCTCCCCATACGCCGGCCCGACCGGCCGGACGAGACCAACGAGGCCTGGGCGGAAGAGCATGAGCGCTTCCACCTGACGCTTCTGGAAGCCTGCGGCTCGCCCTGGCTCATGCGCTTCCGCAGCACCCTCTATGCCCATTCCGAGCGCTATCGCCGGTTGTCCGTGCAGGCGCAGGGTCCCTCTTCCGTGCGCAGCGTCGCGCAGGAGCATGATGTGATCGTCGAGGCGGTCCTCGCCGGCGATGCCGACGGGGCCGTGGAGGCGCTCTCCCAGCATTACCGTCGCACCATGGAGATTGCGCGCGCGGTGCTGTGACCGACCGCCGGGGCGCCCGCGTTTCGGCGCCCCCGCTTTCCAGACTCCGGGCCACCCCGAAGGCCCCTTTGCCCGTCCCGCGTCGCCTGCGGGCGATCGCCCCCGTTTGCCCGGCCGCTGCGCGGCCGACACCCGCTCACAAACCAAGAACAATCGGACAGGAAACGCCATGAAAAACAATAGCATGACCCTCAGCGCCCCACTGCGTTCCGGCTTCGACCGCCTGGCTCGCCTGTTCCGGAGGCATGCAACCAAGGTGGCGCTTGCGGGGCTCGCCATGGCCAGCCTCGCAAGCGCCCCGCGCGCCGAGGCGCAGGAGCCCTATCCCTCCCGCCCGCTGAAGATCGTGGTGGGCTTTGCCCCCGGCGGCAGTTCCGACACGGTGGCGCGCCTCGTGGCCGAGCGGCTTTCCGCCCGGCTCGGCAAGCCCGTTGTGGTGGAGAACAAGCCCGGCGCCGGCGGTTATCTGGCCACCAGCCAAGTGCTGCGCCAGCCCGCCGACGGCTACACCTTGCTCCTGCTTGCCAGCGCCCATTCGGTGACCGCCGCCATGCGGGTGAGCATGCCCTTCGACCCGGTGGAGGATCTGGACTGGCTGACCACCGCCGCCACCTACGGCATGGTGTTCGGCGTGCGCCCGGATTCGCCCTATGCGAGCCTCGTTGAGATCATCGCCGCCGCCAAGGCCAAGCCGAAGACCCTGACCTACTATTCGGTGGGCGAGGGCACCGCCCATCATCTGCTCGGCGAATGGCTGAGCGCGGCGACGGGCGCCGAATTCGTCCATGTGCCCTATCGCGGCAGCTCCGCCGCCCTGCCCGACTTCCTCGGCGGGCGTGTGGACATGATGATCGACACCATGACCTTCGCTTTGCCGCAGATGCAGGCCGGCGCGGTGCGTCCCCTCGCCGTCACCTCCAAGACGGTGCCGCCGGAAATGGCCAAGGTGCCCTATTCCGGCGACATCGTGCCGGGGCTTTCCTATGAATCCTGGCTGGGCCTTGCCATGCGCAAGGGCGCCCCGGCGGACGTGGTGACCAAGCTGCGCGCCGAGATCACGGCCATCGTCCTCTCCGACAGCTTCGCCCAGGAACTGGCCAAGTTCGGCGCCAACGCCACCGCCAGCACCGGCGAGGAATTCGCCGCCCGCATCCGGCGGGAGATCGCCGACTTCAACAAGGTCATCGATGCCCGCGGCATCCAGCGGCAGCAGCAATAGCTGCCGCACTCTCTTTTCCCTCCCCACCCCTCACATAGGTCTCCCATGAAGCTCGTTTCCTTCAAGGCCGGCGATGCCGCCGGCTTCGGCGTCGTCAAGGGCGATGCCATCGTCGATCTGACCGCGCATTTCCGCCCGCGCGGCATCACCGGCCTGCGCACGCTGATCGCCGCCGACGCCCTCGACGAGGCCCGCGCCCTGGCGGACACGACCGCGCCCTCGCTGAAGCTGGCCGACGTCGCGCTGCTGCCCGTGATCCCCGATCCCGGCAAGATCATCTGCATCGGCCTGAACTATCGCGACCACGTGGCCGAGACCGGCCGCACGGTGACAGAAAACCCGGCCCTCTTCTCCCGCTATCCCGAAAGCCAGGTGGGCCATCTCCAGCCCATCGTGAAGCCGCTGGAATCCGACAATTTCGACTATGAGGGCGAGCTGGCGCTGGTGATCGGCCGGGGCGGACGACGCATTCGGGAAGAAGACGCCCTTGCCGCCATCGCCGGCTATTCCTGCTACAATGAAGGCAGCATCCGCGACTTCCAGCGCCACACCTCGCAATTCCTGGCCGGCAAGACCTTCGCCCATACGGGCGCCTTCGGCCCCTGGCTGGTGACCGCCGACGAGATCCCCGATCCCAGCCGCCTGACGCTGGAAACCCGCCTCAACGGCCAGGTGGTGCAGCATTCCACCACGGATCTGCTGATCACCGACATCCCCGCTTTGATCCGCTATTGCTCCACCGTGCTGACGCTGGAGCCCGGCGACGTGATCGTCACCGGCACCCCCGGCGGCGTCGGCGCCAAGCGCACCCCGCCGCTCTGGATGAAGCCCGGCGACACGGTGGAAGTGGAGATTTCCGGCATCGGCATCCTGCGCAATCCGGTGGTCGACGAAGCGGCGTGACGCGATGGTTGTCCTCCTCCCCCGCGCGGGGGAGGAGGATGACTTTCAGGCCGCCGGGGCGAGCTTCTTCTCGGCGATGGCCACCCAGAGGGCGGCGCCCACCGGCAAGGCGTCGTCGTTGAAATTGTAGGTGGGGGAATGAAGGCCGTGGCCGCCGCCCTGCCCCACCCAGATATAGGCGCCCGGCCGCTCCTGGAGCATGAAGGCGAAGTCCTCGGCGCCCATGCTGGGCTCGATGGTCTCGTCCAGCGTCAGGACGGGCGAGAGGTCGCGCACCACGTCCTGCACGAAGCGGGCTTCCTGCGGGTTGTTGATGGTCGCCGGATAGCGCCGCTGATAGTCGATGGTGGCGGCGCAGCCCATGGCCTCCGCCACGCCCGATACGATCGCCTTGAGTCGCGTCTCGATGAGGTCGCCCACCGCCGGCGCGAACCAGCGCACCGTGCCGGTCATGCGGCAGGAGCCGGGAATGACGTTCCAGGCATCCCCGCCATGGACCGTGGTCACCGACACCACGGCCGAGGCCATGGGCGAGACATTGCGGGCCGCGATGGTTTGGAGCGCCGTGCCGATCTGGAACATGCAGGCGATGGGGTCCGCGCCCTGGTGGGGCATGGCGCCATGGGCGCCGCGGCCGGTCACCGTGATGTCGAAAATGCCGAAGGCGGCCATCATGGGGCCGGTGGTCAGCCCCGCGCGGCCGAGCGGCAGCTCCGGCCAATTGTGCATGCCGAAGACGGCATCCACGGGGAAGCGCTCGAACAGCCCGTCCTCGATCATGCGGCGCGCGCCGCCCTCGTTTTCTTCCGCCGGCTGGAAGATGAAGCGCACCGTGCCGTCGATGCGCCCGCTCTTGGTGAGGTGCCGGGCGGCGGCCAGCAGCATGGCCATGTGGCCGTCATGGCCGCAGGCATGCATGCGGCCGGGATGCTCGGACGCATAATCAAGCCCCGTCGCCTCGGTGATGGCGAGGGCATCCATGTCGGCGCGCAGGCCGATGACGCGGTCCGACGTGCCGCGCTTCAGGGTCGCCACCACGCCGGTGCCGCCGAGGCCGGTTTCCACTTCCAGCCCGAAGGATCTCAGCTTCTCGGCCACGAAGGCGGAGGTCTGGTGCTCGTCATAGGCCAGCTCGGGAATGCGATGAAGCGCGCGGCGCCAGGCAATGGCGTCGGCGATCTCTTCATTGGTCAGGCGGGGATTCATGATGTCTTCCGGTGTCTCGTGGCGGGGGTGCGCTCAGCCGGCGGGCTTCATGCGATAACGGAAATCGCAGTGGCTGGCGCCCTTCATCAGGGTCTGGGTGCGGGTCAATTCCATGGCCGGGTTATAGCCGGTGCAGAATTCCCCGTCGCGGTTGCAGGACAGGAGATGGCCGATCTCGCCAAGCCCCATGTCGCGATACATTTCTGAATAGCGGCAGCGGGTGACGTCGAAGTCCAGCCGCTCGGGATCGGCGTGGCGCACCGTGATGGCGAGCGCGTCATTGGCCGTCCAGTTGGGCAGGATGGCGGCGAAGTCTTCCAACGTCGGGTCACGCCCCAGCTCGGCGCGGAACCGCGCGCCCTGCTGCACGGCGGAGCGGGAGACGGCGGCGTCGAGCGTGGCGCGCGCCACCTCCACGCCGTGGCTTTCCACCAGCACGTCATAGACATGCTTCAAGATTTCCGCCTCGATCCGCCGCCGCTCGATGATGGGGAGAGGGGCGGGATTGGCGGCAGGACGGGCGGCGGGATTGGCATCTTGCTCGGACATGGTCTCGTCCTTTCAAATGGCGTGGGCGTGGCCGCCCAGATAGGCCTCGACGATGCGCGGGTCATCGGCCAGGGTGGCCGCCTCGCCCTCGATGAGGATGCGCCCGCTGTCCAGCACCGCCGCGCGGTCGGCGATGCGCAGGGCCGCCTTGGCATTCTGCTCCACGATGAGGATGGACAGGCCTTCCTGGCGGATCTGCGACACCAGGTCGAAGATGCCCTTCACGAATTTTGGCGCAAGGCCCAGCGAAGGCTCGTCCAGCAGCAGGATGGAGGGCTTGGCCATCAGCGCGCGGGCGATGCACAGCATCTGCTGCTCGCCGCCCGAGAGCGACCCCGCCACCTGGCTCATGCGCTCGCCGAGCTTGGGGAAGAGGGCGAGCACACGGTCCAGTTCGGCAAGGCCATGCCGGCCGCCGCCGATGACGAGGTTTTCCTTGACGCTCATGGGCGAGAAGATCTGCCGTCCCTCGGGCGCCTGCAACAGGCCACGGGCAACGATCTCGTTGCTCTTGAGCCTGGTGATGTCCTCGCCCTTGAAGCGGATGGTGCCGGATTTCGCCCGATAGATGCCCGAGATGGTGCGCATCAAGGTGGTCTTGCCCACCCCGTTGGAGCCGAGCACGGCGACGATGCCGCGCTCGGGAACGGTGAGGTCGACCCCGTGCAGGATTTCCTGCACGCCCATGGCGACGGTGAGATTGCGGATTTCGAGTAGGCTCATGGCTCCGCTCCCTTTAGTCGTCCACGCCCAGATAGGCTTCCAGCACCACCGGATCGGCCCGCACCACGGCCGGCTCGGCGTCGGCGATCTTGCGGCCGGAGGCGAGCACCACCACCCGCGAGCAGATGCCCATGACGAGGTTCATGTCGTGCTCCACCAACATGATGGCCATGCCGGTGCCATTCAGTGTCTTGATGAAGCGGGCCAGCTCCGCCGTCTCGGAATCATTCAGGCCGGCGGCGGGCTCGTCCAGGATCAACAGGTCCGGCTTCATGGCCAGCGCCCGGGCGATCTCCAGATATTTGCGCTTGCCATAAGAGAGGTTGGCGGCCAGCTCCTGCGCCTGGTCGGTGAGGCCCACGCGCTCCAGCGCCTCCCAGGTACGGGCCGAGATGGCATCCGCCCGCTTGGCGCCGCCCAGCACAGCGCCAAGCGCCGACTGGCCCATGGCCCCCACCGCCCCCACCGACACATTGTCGAACACCGACATGTTCGGGAAGACACGCAGGTTCTGGAACGTGCGCGACATGCCGCGCGCCGCGATCCTGTAGGGCTTCAGCCCCGAAACGGTCTCGCCCTTGAAGCGCACCGTGCCGGAGGAGAGCGGCGTGAAGCCGGAGATGAGGTTGAAGAGCGTGGTCTTGCCGGCCCCGTTGGGACCGATGACGCCCACCAGTTCGCCGTCCTCCACGCGGGTGGTCACATCGTCCACCGCCACCAGGCCGCCAAAGCGGCGGGTGACGTGCTCGATCTCGATCAGGCTCATTGCCAGCCCACCTCGCTCTTGGAGGGCGCCCCGCGCCATTTCAGGCCGAAGCCCCGCCGCACCACGGAGAGGGCGGAGACCTCGCCGAACAGGCCCTTGGGCATGAACAGAATGGAGAAGAACATGACGAGGCCCACCATCACGTTGCGCAGGTCTCCCAGGCCCCGCAGCAATTCGGGCAGCAGGATCAGCAGCACCGCGCCGATGATGGCCCCCGGCAGCGAGCCGAGCCCGCCCACCACGATCATGGCCAGGATCAGGATGGAGGTGGAAAAGCCGAAATCGTTGGGTGAGACATAGCCCGTCGTATAGGCCCACAGCGCCCCGGCAATGCCGGCGAAGAAGGCCGAGATGGTGAACACCTCGATCTTCAGCTTGACGGTGTTCACCCCCATGGCATCGGCGCACTGGTCGTCCTCACGCAGCGAGCGCAAGGCGTTGCCGTAATAAGAATGGCTCAGCCGGTGCAGCACGAAAATGGAGACCGACACCAGCACCGCCACCAGGAAATAGACCGCCAGCGGGGCTTTCAGCGGGAAGCCGAACAAATTGATGCCCGAGAACAGCATCACGCCGTTGGGGCCCTTGGTCACCGCCACCCAGTTGAGCAGGACGGTGTTGATCATCTGCCCGATGGCGAGCGTTGCCACCGCGAAATAAATGGAGACCAGCCGCATGGTGGGCAGCGCCACCACAAAGGCGAAGGCCGCCGCCACCAGGCCCGCCGCCGGCAGGCCCCAGACGAAGCCGATCTTCCAATCGGTGCCTAGGAGCGCCGCCACATAGGCGCCGATGCCGTAGAAGGCGGCATGGCCCAGATGCAGCAGGCCGGCGGCGCCCGTCACCAGATGCAGCGAGGCGGCGAGCAGGGCGAAGATGAGGACGAGATTCGCCACCTGGAAGAAATAGCCCTTGCCCGAAAAGGCGAGGACGGCCGGCACCAGGGCGAAGACGAGGAGAAGGACGAGGATCTTGCCGATCCAGCCTTTGCGCATGAGATCAGACACGTTCCCTCCCGGCTCCAAAGAGGCCCTGCGGAAAAAAGATGAGGGTGATGATCAGGAAGCCATAGGCGACCATGTCGGCCCAGTTGGACGAGATGAAGGTGGTGGCCAGCCCCTCGGACAGGCCAAGCAGCAGCGCGCAGACCACCGCGCCGGGAATGGAGGACAGCCCGCCCATGACCATGGCGACGAAGGCCTTGATGCCGGGAATGAAGCCCATGGCCGGAAAGATGGCGCCATAATAGAGCCCCACCAGGATGCCTGCCCCCGCCCCCATCATGGAGCCGAGCGCGAAGGTGGTGATGATGGTGCGATCGGTGTCGATGCCCACATATTTGGCCCCCAGCGGATTGGCCGAGACCGCGCGGATGGCGAGCCCCGCCCGGGTGCGGGTGAGCATGAATTGCAAGCCCGCCAGCATGATTGCCGCCACTGCGAAGATGATGACATCGCCGGTGACGATGGTGATGGGGCCGATCTCGATGGGGGTGTTGATGAGATACTCGAACGGCACCGTCTGCATCTGCGAGCCGAAGGCATATTCCAGCCCCTCGCGGGCGACGATGGACACCGCCAGCGAGGACATGAGCGTGGATTCCCGCATGGCGCGGGATTTCAGCGAGGCCTCGTCCGAGAAGCGCCGGAACGGCTTGAAGGCGATGCGCTCCAGCCCCACCCCCATGGCCGCACCCACCGCCAGCACCACGAACAGCACCACCAGGAAGGGCGGCGCGAAGGCGGTGATGAAGATAAGGCCCACGAAGGCGCCGAGCGTATAGACCTCGCCATGGGCGAAGTTCACCACGTTGAGCACGCCGAAGATCAGCGTGAAGCCGATGGCCATCAAGGCGTAGATGACGCCCTGTGACAGGCCGATGGCCAGTTGTTGCAGATAATACGGGTCGATCACGGAGGGCCCTTTCCGTCGGGTCGCGGACCGCCGGCGTCCTTGGGGGCAAGCCCCCTCACGCACCGGATGATGGATGGCGATTGGCGCAGCGCGCGGACGGGGGCTCTCCCCGCGTCCCGTCTCATCTGCGGGCGAATAGGCTCCAAGCGCTTCAAGCAAGTGGAGACGGCGGCGTGGGAGGGCGGGAGGGCACCGCGCCCTCCCGCCTTTGGCTCATTCGTCGACGGGGGTGAACACGCCGTTGATGATGCGCACCTTCATGAGCTGCTTCACCGGCTCGCGGTCGGGGCCGAAGGTGGTGGTGCCGGTCACGCCGGGGAAGTCCTTGGTGGCCGCCAGCGCGTCGCGCACCTTGGCGCGGGTGACGTTGGGATAGGACTTCACGATGGCGTCGAGCATGATGTTCACGGCATCGAAGGCCTGCGCCGGGAACTGGCCGGGCTCGGCGCCGCGCACCTTCACCCACTCGGCCACGAAGTCCTTCACCTCGGGCTTGGGGCTGTTGGGCATGAAGTTGGTGGTCAGCGACAGCCCCTCGGCATCGGTCCCCGCCAGTTCGATGACCTTCTGGTTATGGGCCGCCGAGGTGGAATAGACCGGGATATTGATCCCGAGCTGCTTCATCTGCTTGAGGAAATTGGCCGCGTCCTCATAGAAGAACGCGGTGTAGATGGCATCGGGCTTGGCGCGCTGGATCTTGGTCAGCAGCGAGCGGAAGTCGGGCAGGCCGCGATTGAAGAATTCGGTCAGCACCACCTTGCCGCCGCCGGCCTCGAAAGCGTCGCCGAAATACTTCACCGAAGTCTGGCCCCAGTCGGTCTGCTCGCCCACGAGCGCCACCTTCTTGATGCCCTTCTTGAGCATCCAGGCCGCATTATAGGGGCCTTCGCCCGCCTGGGTGGTGATGTTGCGGAACTGCCATTCGGAAATCTTGGCATAGTCCGGGTGGGAGGCGGTCTGGGAGAGCTGGGGCATGCCCGCCTCCTTATAGACCTGCGCCGAGGCCATGGAGACGCCGGAGGTAAAATCGCCCAGTACGCCCACAATGGCCGGGTCGTCCACGAACTTGCGGGCGATGGCGACGCCTTCCTTGGCGTCCGAGCGGCTGTCCTCGAACACGATCTCCACCTTCACCGGCAGGCGGCCGGAGGCGTTGAAGCGGGCGAGTGCGATCTCGGCAGCGGTCTTGAAGTCCTGGCCGTACTGGGCGGTGTTGCCGGTCAAAGGCAGCTGGTAGCCGATCTTGATGGGATCGGCCGCGAAGGCCGGGCCCACCAGGGCGCCGGCGGCGACGGTGGCAAGAGTTGCGGATGTCAGCGCAAGGCCGACAAAGGCGCGGCGAGTGGGGGAACGGGTCATGTCAGTCATGCTCACGTCTCTGGAAGGGGTGATGGGTTCTTTTTAGCCTGTTTTTTGTGCGCGTCGAAACGCAGGGCAGCGGGATTTCAGGCCGCCTTCCCCGGTTCCACGATCAGGCGGCAGCAGCCCTCCTCGCCGGGATGCCAGGTCTCGCCCTTGAAGACGAAGCCGGCGGCGCTGAAGAGCCCGCCATCAATGGCCCCGCCCGCCTTGCACAGAAGCTCCAGGTCTGCGTCCGAGCGGCCCATTCCGGCCCAGGCTTCCTTCAGGGGGCAGCGGTGGAACTTGATCTCCAGCCGCTCCGCGTCGCACTGGCGCACCTCGGGCTGGAAGAGGACATCGCCGGCGGGAATGCCGCCCAGAAAGCGGTCCTTCAGGCCCGGCAGATCGGCGGGGCCGAGATCGGCGAAGCGTGCGCCCATGGTGGCGCCCATGCGGCGGGTGGCCTCGCTGGAGAGTTCCACCGCCCGCTCGGTGCCGAACGCCTCGCGCAGCACGTCGAACATGTTGGCATAGGCGGCGGCGCGCATGTTGAACGCGCCCTGGAGCCACTCGATGGGCACCATGCGGCCGCTGGGCGAGCTCTCGGTCATGACCTCTTCCTTCTCTGGATGGACGGTATTGGTGTGTCAGGAGGGCTCGACGGCATCCTTATGCCGATACCAGGCGAGCAGGGTGGGGGCGACGAGTTTGGCCACCCCATGGAACGGATAGGGCCGCACGGGGGTCAGCGGCACCGGAAGATCCGCCTCCGCCTTGCCTTCCATGGCGTCGGCGAAGACGGGACCCAGCGCGCTGGAGAGCGCGACGCCGCGCCCGTTGCAGGCGACCCAGGCCCACAGCCCGTCGGCCACCCGATGGAAGCGGGGCATGCGGTCGTCGGTCATGCCGATGCGGCCGTTCCAGACGAAATCGAACGTGGGCACGCCCATTTGCGGGAAGATGCCCGCAAGGCGCGCGCCGATCAGCCGCTTCAGGCGCTCCGCGCCATTGAAGGGCACGATGAGCGCGCCGCCGGACACGAGGCGCCCGCGCGCATCCCAGCGGAAGAAGCGCAGGTCGCCGTGGGTGTCGGAGAGCGCCTGCCGGCCAGGCAAGACCTTCGCCCGCACCGCCTCCGGCTGGGGCGCGGTCGCCATCTGCCAGGACAGGACCGGCACCAGCGAATGGGCAAGGCGCGGCGCAAGGCCGGGGGCGAACCAGTCCGTATAGCCATTGGCCGCCATCATCACCTGATCGGCGATCACCCGGCCCTTCGCCGTGGAGACCACCCAGCCGGCGGGCGTGCGCTCCACCGACTGGACGGGGCTGTTCTCATAGAGGGATACCCCCGCCGCCACCGCCGCGCCGGCCAAGGCGCGGGCATAAGCGAGCGGATTGATGTGGCCGCCCGAGCGGTTGAGCATGCCGCCATACCAGGCGCGCGAGCCGGTGAGCGCCGCGGTCTCATCGGCGCTCAAGAGGCTAACCGGTGCCCCGCGCCGGGCCCAGGCCTCCACCCGCGCGGCGGAGAGCTTCACGCGGCCGGGGGAATGGGCGGGCTGGAACCAGCCGGTCTGTTCCGCCTCGCATTTCAGGTCGAGCCGGCGCACCAATTTGAACAGGTTCGCCGCGCTGTCCGACACCAATTGGGCGAAGCGCTCGCCCACCGCGCCGAAACGCTCCGCCATCACGTCCGGCTCGGCGCCGGTCATGGTGGGGATGACCTGGCCATTGTTGCGCCCGGACGCGCCCCAGCCGGCACGGGCCGCTTCCACCACCACCACCTTGTGCCCCCGCTCGGCCAAGGCCAGCGCGGTGGACAGGCCCGTGAACCCCGCCCCCACCACGGCCATATCGGCCCGGATCTCACCCTCCAGCGCGGGCGCGGCGGGCCGGTCGGGGGTCACCGACGCCCAGAGGGAGGGAGGAAAAGGCACGGGCTGTGTCATGGGGCAAGATCCGGTCTTCAGCGGCGCTTCAGGCCGCGACGGTTTCCACCTGAAGCGAGCCGTCGAAGAAATCGACCGCCGCCCGGGCATGGAGCTTGGTGGAATCGAACACCGGCAGCGGGCTGTCCTTGTGGTCGATCAACAGGCCGATCTCGGTGCAGCCCAGAATCACGCAATCGGCGCCAGCTTCCGCCGCCTTGCGGATCACGTCCACATAGAAGGCGCGGGAGCTGTCCTTGATGACGCCCTGGCACAGCTCGTCGAAAATGATGTCGTGCACGCCGGTGCGGTCTTCCGCCTGGGGCACCATCATGTGGATGCCGAAGCGGGCCGCCATGCGGTCGCGATAGAAATCCTGCTCCATGGTGTAGCGGGTGGCGAGCAGCAGCGGCTTCTTCATGCCCGCCTCCACCAGCGCATGGCCCACCACGTCCACGATATGCAGCAGCGGCACGGGAACCGCGCGCGCCACCTGATCGGCCACCAGATGCATGGTGTTGGTGCAGATGAGGATGCAGCCGGCGCCGGCCCGCACCAGGCCGTTGGCGGTATTGGCCAGCGCCTGCTCGGCCAGGTCCCAGCGGCCGGCCTTCTGCATGGAGACGATCTCGTCGAAATTCACCGAGTGGAGCAGGATGTCGGCGGAGGCGAGACCGCCCCGGCGATCCCGCACCAATTCATTGATTTCCTTGTAATAAACGGCCGTGCTTTCCCAACTCATACCGCCGATCAGTCCGATTGTCCGAGACACTGGACATCTCCCTCACATCAAAGTCACAGGAACGTTATCCCGGGCCGTGCGGAGGAAGTGCGCGTCTTTCGGCATACTTTCGTTAGAATACGCAATCTCATTGCGTTTGATCTTGCATATGTCGAAAATTTTTGCGCATCCTTGAACCTGCAAGCAAACGAGGCGCGCATGCTGGACATTCGGGACAAACGGATTCTGGAGAGCCTGCAGGAGGACGCCACCCTTCCGGTGGCCGATCTCGCGGACAAGGTGGGGCTCTCCACCTCCGCCTGCTGGCGCCGCATCAAGGCGCTGGAGGAGGACGGGCTCATCAGCAAAAAGGTGGCGCTGGTGGACCGGCGCAAGGCCAATGTGGCCATGACGGTGTTCGTGGGCGTGCGCACGTCCCGCCATTCCATGGCCTGGCTCGATGCGTTCCGAAAGGTCATCCAGGGCATCCCCGAGATCGTGGAGGCCTACCGCCTCACCGGGGACATGGACTATCTGCTGCGCCTGGTGGTGCCGAGCGTCGAGGTCTATGACGCGGTCTATAAGAAGATGATCAGCGAGGTGGACTTCACCGACGTCACCTCTTTCATCTCCATGGAGGAGCTGAAATACACCACCGCCGTCCCGCTGCGCTATGCCTGAGCGGAACGGCGGGGGATGGACGACTGCGAAACCTATGCCATCACCTTGGCATAGGTCTCGATTTCCACCTTCTGCCAGGGCCGCAGCATGGAGGTGACCTGCACCAATGTGCTCGCCGGGCGGATGGCGTCGAAGCGCTCCAGATGGGCGCGGGCGACGCCGTCCGCATCCGCCATGTCGCGCACATAGACCACCGTGCGCACCACGTCCTCCAGGCGCCCGCCCGCCTCGGTCAGCACCTTCTCGACAATGGTCAGGATGGCGCGGGTCTGGGTCTGCGCATCACTTTCCTCATGCCCCACGGGGGCGCAAGTGCCGGACACATGGATGTCGTCGCCCACCCGCACCGCGCGGGAATAGCCGAACACGCTTTCATAGGCTCCGCCGGAGGAAATATTGCGCCGAGCGGGGGACATGCTTTGGTTCATCTTCTCTTCCTCTAGAAATCGTAGGTGTCCCGAAGCCGGTACCAGGTCTCAACCACAGGCACCGCGCGCTTGGCGACGGGGTGGACGGGAAAAGCGGGGAAGGCGAGATCGTCAAAGGCGGTGCGCCCTTGCGGCGCGCCGAGCACCTGCAGGGCCACCTTGTGGCCGAAATAGGTGGCGCGGGAGACGCCGGTGCCGCAATAGCCGAGCGCGTAATGCACCCCCTGCCGCGTGCGGCCGAGATGGGGCACCTCGTCATAGGTATAGCCGATGCGGCCGTCCCATCCATGGGTCACGGGCACGTCGGAGAGCGCCGGAAAGGTCTCCAAAAGATCGCGGGCGAGATGGGCATAGGCAGCCGGTGAGCGGTCGGAGGCAAGGCGCCCCACCCGTCCGCCCCACACGATCCGCCGTTCGCCCGGCGCCGCGCGAAAATAAGAGAAGACGCGGTTGGTGTTGCCGTAGACGCGGTCCGTGGGCATCAATGGCTTGAACAAGGCCGACGGTATTTCCCCCGTCGCGATCAGCCCCGAGCCCACCGGCACGATGCGCCGCTTCAGTTCCGGCAGCATGCCGTCCGTATAGCCGTTGGTGGCCACGATCACCGCCCGGCAACGCACGGCGCCCCGTGGCGTTGCGAGGCTGAAACCGTCCGGTTCCACGCGGATACCCGTCACCCCCGCCCCGCCAATCACGGCCCCTCCGGCGGCAAGGATCCGCGCCATCAGCCCCGCATGATAGCGGCCGGGATGGAGACTGGCGTCCCCCGGCAGGACCGAGCCGCCATGGAACAGGTCCGAGCCGATTTCCCGGTGCTGCTCGGCGCGCGGCACCATGAAGCTCTCCACGCCCGCGAACGCGAAGAGATCCTCCATGTCGCGGGCCATGGCCTCGTAATGGGCGGGGCGGATGGCGCCACGAAAGCGGCCGCAGCGGGCAAAATCGCAGGCGATCTGCTCCCGCGCCACCAGGTCCGCGATGTAATCGAGCATGGCCACGCCCTCGCGCAGCATCGCCCGGGCCTTCTCTGCCCCGCGCAGGGCGATGAGATGCTGCACGCGGAATTTCTGGTTGCCGCTGCCGATCTGCCCGCCATTGCGGGTGGAGGCGCCGAAGCCCGGCACTTCCCGCTCCAGCACCAAGGGCACGCGGCCGTTGCGCACCAGGGTGAGAGCGGCCGAGAGGCCGGTGAAGCCGGAGCCGATGACGACCACGTCGGCGCGCTCGGGCAAGGGCATTGCGTCCGGCTCCGGCCGGGGCGCGGCGTCCCACCAATAGGGCCGGAAGGCGAGGCGCGCCCCCTCCGGCATCTGGCCGCGCGACAATTCCCCAAGGGTCGGATGACGCCCCGTCCCGCTCATGCCCATCGATCCCCTCTTGCACCGGGGCTGACATCCCCTCGGCACAATCTTCATACAAATATGTTGCATGACATGCAAGTTCGTTGTAGCCGATTAGAGCGCGGCAACGGCCAGTCCGCCGCGCCAACGGCCCGCAGGCGGGCCGCAAAAACAGAGCAGCGACATCAACTTACGACCTTCCAAGCAGGGAATGACGGCTCATGACCGAGCAATGGAGCTTTGCGCCCGATGCCCTCGCCACGCCGGCGGGGCTGGACCTTGAGGCGGCGCGCGCCTTCCTCGCCACGCACAAGGTGCGCTACGTGCTCGCCCAGTTCGTGGACATCTACGGCACCGCCAAGAGCAAGGCGGTTCCGGTGGATCATCTGGACGAACTGGTGGCCGAGGGCGTCGGCTTTGCCGGCGGCGGCGTCAACGGCCTGCGCCTTGCCCCGCACGAGGCCGAATATATCGTGCGCGGCGACCTGGAGACGCTGAAGCTCCTGCCCTGGTCGCCCGGCTATGCGCGCATGATGGGCACCGGCCTCGTGGGCGGGCGTGTCCACCCCATCGACACCCGCAACATGTTGAAGGCGCAGGTGGCGCGGCTCGCCGAGCGGGGCTGGACGCTGAATACCGGCATCGAGCCGGAATTCTCCCTGCTGGAGCGCACCACGGATGGATCGGTGCGCCCGTTCGACGGCACCGACACCTTGCGCAAGCCCGCCTATGATTATCGCGGCCTCTCCCGCGCCCGGCTGTTCCTGGAGCGGGTGACGGACAGCCTGAAGGCGCTGGGCATCGACGTCTACCAGATCGACCATGAGGACGCGAACGGCCAGTATGAGATCAATTTCCGCTATGCAGACGCTTTGACCTCCGCCGACAATGTCACGCTCTTCAAGATGGCGGCGGCGGAGGTGGCGCACGAATTGGGCGCCCTCTGCTCCTTCATGCCCAAGCCGAAAAGCTCGTTCACCGGCAATGGCATGCACATCCATTGCTCGCTGGCGGACGCCTCGGGGCGCAACATCTTCCATGAGGCGGGCGATGCCAATGGGCTGGGGCTCTCGCCCCTCGCCTATGCCTTCACCGCCGGCATCCTGCGCCATGCCAAGGCGCTGACCGCGTTATTGGCGCCCTCGGTGAATTCCTACAAGCGCCTGGTGGTGGGGCGCACCGCATCCGGCACCACCTGGGCGCCGGTCTTCATTGCCTATGGCGACAACAACCGCACGGCCATGGTGCGCGCGCCCTATGGGCGCATCGAGATCCGGGTGGGGGATTCCGGCATGAACCCCTATCTGGCGCAGGCCGCCCTGATCGCCGCCGGCCTCGACGGGGTGGACCGGGCGCTCGATCCCGGCGCGCCGCACAACGTGAATTTCTACGCCCTCAGCCCCGCCGAGGTGCGCGCCCGCGGCATCGAGACCTTGCCCCGCACGCTTTGCGAAGCGGTGGAAGAACTGGCGGCCAGCGACCTCTTCCGCACCGCGCTCGGCGCCGACTTCATCGATGAATTCGTGTCGCTGAAGCGCGAGGAATGGGCCGAATACCACCGGCACGTCTCCGACTGGGAGACGCAGCACTATCTCACCTTCTTCTGATCTTCCCTCCCCCAGAACTTGCCCTCACTCCAGCAACAGGAACCATTCCATGTGTGGAATAGCTGGTCTGTTCATCAAGGACCCCACCCTCGAACCTGACCTTGGGCGCCTCTTGGCGCTGATGACCTCCACCTTGCGCGGGCGCGGGCCGGATTCGGCGGGCTTTGCCATCTATGGCGATGCCACGCCGGGCCTCGTGAAGCTCACCTTCGCCGCCCCCGAGGGCACGGAGCCGGAAGCCCTCGCCGCCCGCCTCCTGTCCGCCCTCGGGGTGGGCGGCATCGCCGCCATCCGACACAGCCATGCGGTGGTGACGCTGCCCGCCGAAGACGTCGCCCGCGCCGAGGCCTGGCTGGCCGAGCATGCGCCGGAGGCCAGCATCATGAGCGCCGGCAACCGGCTGGAAATCTACAAGGATGTGGGCGACCCGGACGATGTGGCCGCCGCCTTCGCCATCGCCCAGATGGGCGGCAGCCACGGCATTTCCCACACCCGCATGGCCACCGAATCCGCCGTGACCACCGACGGCGCCCACCCCTTCTCCACCGGCGCCGAACAGTGCCTCGTCCATAACGGCTCCATCTCCAACCACGCCTCCCTGCGCCGCGCCCTGCGCCAGGACGGCATCCGCATCCGCACCGAGAACGACAGCGAAGTGGCCGCCGGCTATCTCACCCGCAAGATGCGCGATGGGGAGAGCCTGGATGAGGCGCTCACCTCCAGCCTGAAGGATCTGGACGGCTTCTTCACCTTCGTGGTGGGCACGGAAAGCGGCTTCTCGGTGCTGCGCGATCCCATCGCCTGCAAGCCGGCGGTGATGGCCGAGACCGAGCGCTATGTCGCCTTCGCCTCCGAGTTCAAGAGCCTCACCGTCCTGCCGGACATCGCCAGCGCCCGGGTCTGGGAGCCCAAGCCCGCGACCGTCTATTTCTGGGAGCATTCCTGACATGCCCGTGGTCGATCTTGCCAAGACCTCCCTCCGGGAACTGAACATGGCCCTGCAACAGCTCGGCCCCACCACCAACGAAACCGACTGGACGGTGCTCAACCCCGCTGGCGAGCATGCCATCGCGGCGGGGGTGGATGCGCCCGTCACCATCACCATTGCCGGCCCCGTGGGCTATTATTGCGGCGGCATGAACAAGCAGGCCACTGTGCTGGTGGAAGGCAGCGCCGGCCAGGGGGTCGGCGAGAACATGATGAGCGGCCTCATCCATGTGAAGGGCGATGCCAGCCAGTCGGCGGGCGCCACCGGACGGGGCGGCCTGCTGATCGTGGAGGGCAACGCCTCCGCCCGCTGCGGCATCTCCATGAAGGGCATCGACATCGTGGTGAAGGGCGGCATCGGCCACCTCTCCGCCTTCATGGGCCAGAGCGGACGCCTCGTTGTGTTTGGCGAGGCCGGCGAGGCGCTGGGCGACAGCCTTTACGAGGCCCGCCTCTATGTGCGCGGTCCGGTGGCGGGCCTCGGCGCGGACTGCATCGAGAAGGAGATGCGGGACGAGCACCGGCAGGAATTGTTCGAGCTCATCAAGGCATCCGGCGAGGCCGGCACCGTGGATGTGAGCGAGTTCCGCCGCTACGGCTCCGCCCGAAAGCTCTACAATTTCAACATCGACAATGTGGAGGCCTACTGATGACCGATAAAGACTGGCTTCCCACCACGCCGCGCAAGTCCGCCACCTTCGACGACTATGCGCTGTCCGAAATCCGCCGCGCGGCGGCCACGGGCATCTATGACATTCGCGGCGGCGGCAGCAAGCGCCGGCTGCCCAATTTCGATGACCTGCTGCTGCTGGGCGCGTCCATGACGCGCTACCCGCTGGAGGGCTATCGGGAGAAATGCGGCACCGAGGTCACGCTCGGCACCCGCTTCGCCAAAAAGCCGCTGCAGCTGGCCATCCCCATCACCATTGCCGGCATGAGCTTCGGCTCGCTCTCGGCGCAGGCCAAGGAAGCGCTGGGGCGCGGGGCGAGCCTTGCCGGCACCTCCACCACCACCGGCGACGGCGGCATGACGCCGGAGGAGCGCGGGCAGTCCAAGCATCTGGTCTACCAGTATCTGCCCTCGCGCTATGGCATGAACCCCGACGACCTGCGGCGGGCCGATGCCATCGAGATCGTCATCGGCCAGGGCGCCAAGCCGGGCGGCGGCGGCATGCTGCTGGGGCAGAAGATTTCCGATCGGGTGGCGGAGATGCGCAACCTGCCCAAGGGCATCGACCAGCGCTCCGCGTGCCGGCATCCCGACTGGACCGGGGCCGACGATCTGGAGATCAAGATCCACGAATTGCGGGAGATCACCAATTGGGAAAAGCCCATCTACCTGAAGGTGGGCGCCAGCCGGCCCTATTATGACACGGCGCTGGCCGTGAAGTCCGGCGCCGACGTGGTGGTGCTGGACGGCATGCAGGGCGGCACGGCGGCAACGCAGGAAGTCTTCATCGAGCATGTGGGCATTCCTCTGCTCGCGGCCATCCGCCCCGCCGTCCAGGCGCTCCAGGACCTGGGCATGCACCGCAAGGTGCAGCTCATCGTCTCCGGCGGCATCCGCAACGGCGCCGACGTGGCCAAAGCCCTGGCGCTGGGCGCCGATGCGGTGGCCATCGGCTCGGCGGCGCTGGCGGCGCTGGGTGACAATGATCCCCAGTTTGAAGCCGAATATGAGCGGCTCGGCACCACCGCCGGGGCCTATGACGACTGGCACGAGGGCAAGGACCCCGCCGGCATCACCACCCAGACCCCGGAACTGGCGGCCCGCCTCGATCCGGTGAAAGCGGGGCGGCGCCTCGCCAATTACCTGAAGGTGATGACGCTGGAGGCCCAGACCCTGGCGCGCGCCTGCGGCAAGAGCCACCTGCACAATCTGGAGCCGGAGGACCTGGTCGCCCTCACCATAGAGGCCGCCGCCATGGCCCGCGTGCCGCTCGCCGGCACGGAGTGGATCCCCGGCCAGCGGTTCTGAGGTGGGATTGCGCGGTGCGCAGGCGCCGCGCGATCACTCTTGGATTCACTCGTTATAGATGATGATGGACAGGAACTTCGCGCGCTCGTCCAGGATCCGCTCGGGGCCGTGCACCACATTGCCTGAAAAGGTGAAGGCGTCCCCGGGCTCCAGAATGTAGGTGCGCTCGCCGAAGCGATATTCCATCCGGCCTTGCAACATGTAGATGAATTCGGTGCCGGGATGGGAGAAGCGCGGCCAGGACAGGCTCTTCTTGTCCATCTCGATGAAGAAGGGCTCGAAGATCTTGCGCGGCCCCCGGTCGTAGGAGAGCAGCTTGTAGGTGTGGCCGTGCTTGGTGCCCACCCGCACCACTTCCATCTGGTCGGCCCGCTTGATGAGCTGGGCCATGCCGTTCTGCTGGTCGGTCTCCTGGAACAAATCGGCCATGCCGATGCCCAGCGCCTCACACACCCGTTCCAGGGAATCCAGGCTCGCGGCGGCCGCACCGTTCTCGATGCGGCTGAGCATGGCGCTGGAAATGCCGGCGCCCGCGCTGACTTCCGCGAGTGTCAAATTGGCGGAGGCGCGGCGGTTACGCAGGACGTTGCCGATGCGCTTTTCCAGCGGCACGCGGGCGGCGGACTGCTCGGAAGGGCCATGGGTCGGCGGGGCGGACTTTGCGGCGGGCTTGGAGCCGGACTTGGGTGCGGACTTGGGTGCGGACTTGGGGCCGGGCTTGGGGCCGGGCTTGGGGCCGGGCTTGGGGCCGGGCTTGGGGGCCGACGTGGGTGCGGATTTGGCCCGTTCCGAGGACCTTGCCGTTGCGGCGGGCTTGGCCGCTTCCCCCGCCGGCGGCGGCGCGGGGACCTTTTCCGTCGATCCGGCCTTCGCCGATGCGCGCGCGGGCGCCTTCGCCTTCGTGGCCATCGCCAAACCCCCAGGGCCGTTGCGTCAGGTGCGAAAGCATAGCCGCGCCACGGCCCCTTTGTAAGACCTTCCGTTCAGGAAAGTGCTTGCAGGCGTTGAACTTGCCTGTTGTCAGCCTGCAAATTTTATGCATCAGATGCATGAAAATAAATTGCATATAATGCAACCAACTGAGGCTGGGACGCAGCCGAACCTTCAAAAACGGGGACCCACATGACACTGATGTCCAATGCCGAGCGGAGCGGCCACGCCTCCGTCGCGGACGAAACGGGCCTGCATCGGGCCATCGACTGGAAAGGCGCGTTCTGGATCGCCAGCGGCGTTCCCGCCCTGGTGCTCATCTCCATCGGCGGCATGGGCGCCACCGCCGGCAAGCTTGCCTTCCTGGTCTGGGCGCTCTCCGTGGTGATGGGCTATTTCCAGGCCTACAGCTATGCCGAGATCGCCGGCCTGTTCGCCAACAAGTCCGGCGGCGCGGCGGTTTACGGTGCGGCCGCGTGGCTGCGTTATTCCAAGCTCACCGCGCCGCTCTCCGTGTGGTGCAACTGGTATGCCTGGTCGCCGGTGCTCTCCCTCGGCTGCGCCGTGGCGGCGGGCTATATCCTGAACGCCATCGCGCCGCTGCCGGTCTTCACGCCCGATTCGCCGGAAGTGGCCGCCTGGCTCAAATCGGCAGCCCATGCGGCGGCCATTGACGGCAAGAGCGCCGAGGAGGCCGCAAAGGTCGCCATCGCCGCCCTCACCGAGGCCGGCACGCCGGCGCTGCGCTCCTTCAAGCTGGTGAGCTTCTCGCTGTTCGGCCTCGCCAATATCGAGATCGGCGCCACCTTCTTCATCGGCGCGGTGCTGATGCTGGTGGCCTTCGCCATCCAGCACCGGGGCATCCTGGGCACGGCGCGGGTGCAGATGTGGATCGGCCTCCTGGTGGTGGTGCCGATGCTGATCGTCGGCGTGGTGCCCTTCTTCAACGGCTCGGTCCATGCGGCCAACTTCTCGCCCCTGGTGCCGCCCGCCGGCAGCTGGAGCAATGGCGGCTGGACGCAATTCTTCGGCGCGCTCTTCATCGCCGGCTGGTCCACCTATGCCTTCGAGACAGCGGTCTGCTACACCCGGGAATTCAAGAATCCGGGCAGCGACACCAAGAAGTCCATCATCTATGCCGGCCTCCTGTGCGTGGTGCTCTATGCGCTGGTGGCGGCCACCTTCCAGGGCTATCTCGGCCTTGACGGCATGACCGCGCCCGACATCGTGGATGGCACCGGCGTTGCCGCCGCCATGGGCAATATGGTGGGCTCCGGCTCCCCCATCATCACTCACCTGTTGGAGATGATGATGATCCTGGCGCTGATCCTGGCCATCATGATGGCCATGGCCGGCTCCTCCCGCACCCTCTACCAAGGCGGCGTCGACGGCTGGCTGCCCAAATTCCTCGCCCACACCAATGAGCACGGCGCCCCCACGCGGGCCATGTGGACCGACCTCGTGTTCAACCTGGGCCTGCTCACCTTCGCAGCCTCGGACGCGACCGCCTATTACCTCATCCTGTCCATCTCCAATGTGGGCTACATGCTGTTCATCTTCCTGAACCTGCAGGCCACCTGGATCCACCGCATCGACAGCCCGGACATCCCCCGCCCCTACCGGGCGCCCAACTGGCTGGTGGCATTGAATGCCGCGCTCGGCTTCTTCAACCTCCTGCTGATGGGAGCGGGCGCCAAGGTGTGGGGCAATCCCAACGCGCTCTGGTACGGGCTCGTCTTCGCCCTGCTCATCATCCCGGTCTTCCTCTATCGGCATTATGTCCAGGACAAGGGCCGCTTCCCCGACCACATGCTGGTGGATCTCGACCTGAAGGGCCAGGATCTCGGCGCCCGGCGGGCGGGCCTGCTGCCCTACCTCACCCTGGCGGCGGGGGCGGCGGTGGTCCTGTTCGGACACTTCTACTTCCAGCTTCCCACCTGAAGGCCCACAGGCCCAAGCGCTCCCGCGCCCATCGCGCGGGGGCGCTTTTACGCTTCTAAGAAAAATATCCTAGACCATATTCCTATTTCTGCGAACCTCTGCTATGGTCTCCTCACCTGGCACCAAGGAGGGGCGCGTCCGGAGCGGCCTGACGGGCGGTGTCGGGGGCGGGTGTCCGACGGGACGGGGAATAACGCACCTCGCGCCCGTTAGCAGAGGAGGCTGAAGGCCCAGGCGCACCGATCCGGTTCTGGTTCGGCCGGTGCTGATGGGAGAACCTGTTGCCCACGCGGCGCAGGGCCGAGGCCACAAATCCCCGCGCGGGAGCGGACGGAGC